>JAZRHX010000040.1:0-5928 GCA_045644985.1 Clostridia bacterium
ATTGACGATATGCTTTCTTCCGGCGATTCCTTATTGGATATTGCAACGGAGCTGAAGCGTCGTAAAGCACGTCGCGTATTCGCCGCCGTTACCTACGCCTTATTCACAGACGGCACTGACACGTTCGAGAAGTTCTATCAAGACGGCAAGATTGATAAGATCTTCGCAACGAACCTTACTTATCGCCGCCCTGAGCTTGCGGACAAGCCTTGGTTCGTTGAAGTAGATATGTCTAAATATATTGCAAAGATTGTGGATTCTTTAAATTATGATGAGTCTATCAGCGGTCTATTAAGTCCCGGACGGCGCATTATGAATTTGATGGAGCGCCATAACAACGGAGAAGAAATTTGATCTTAGTAATATGAATGCTCAAAAGAGCTACCTCGAAACATGTGAGGTAGCTCTTTATATATTTAATGTTCGGCTTACAGCTAATAATAAGGCGACTAGGCACGGTGCTATCAAAAGCAAGCTTACATGTCCATTCGAGAAAATCTATACCTTTAGGGGAAAATTTACTTCAGCCCTTGATAAATTGTTTGTACCTGGGACGCTGTTAAAGCTGTTGCGTACATATTACAAATACCCAGCTGGAAAGCCGCACCAGGTCCGCCTAAGGTTTCGTCTGGATAAACGTGGGTGTCTCCCCCTATGGTAAGAAATTGATTCTTAGATGCGGTGGGGAACATCATAAAGCCCCATTCACTATCATATTCGCCTACTTTTACGCCATCTACGTATAAAATGATATAGTTTCCATCCCAAACACCTACCATGTGGTACCATTTGTTCAGTTCTACGTTGGTGGTAACCTTCTGGTATTCTGCATCTAAATTTACAACGTATTGAAGCACGCCTTGTTCTCCATGTGCCAGTTCAATGGCAAAGCCACCGCCTTCTGCAGTACTGACGATAGGAAGATGGGTTGTATCTACCCTAAATTCCGTCAATTTAAAGAAAATCTCAATTGTGAACGTGTCGGACAGGACGGATACCCAGTCCTGTAAATCCACTGTATACACATCTCGGGTTCCTGTAAATGTAGCTACATTCATTCCGATTTGGTCGTCATAGGAAATTACCTTGTCGGCGCCATAGCTAACTACCTCCGGATCTTCCAAGGCATTTGCAAACGTCCCATCTACATTTAAAACAAGCTTCAGCACATCCGGTGCGTCGTCCTGTGGGATTGGCGTCATTGTTGCTTCTAGGGACGCACTGCTTTCCGGTTCTTTTGTTGGTGTTTGTGTAGAAGGATTCTCGCTGGCAGACATAGTGGGCATTTGGGCAGAAGGAGCTACGTTTTCTGCTTTCTTTTGCCCGCAGGAACAAACTATGCTTCCCAATAGACAAACCATTAAACATAAAGCTATTTGCCGTCTCATTTAAAAACCTCCCGATATAAATTTACTCTCCAAAACTTATGCGTCTATCATACTACATTTTACCGAGAAAATCCAGATATGCGTATAAATCCTTTTGACAGGGGAAATAATAGGGAAACAAAGCCGAAAAGGTTTTGGATTTTGCTACTTGAAGAAAGGAAGATGAATACATGAAAGAGAAGGTTAAACGATTTCTTCGAAACAACGGATTCTATTTGGTGCTGGTAGGATGTGTGGCAGTGGTGTTTGCTGCCGGTATTGCCATCCTTACACGCCAAAGTGAACCGGATCAACCGGTGATTTCTTATAATACGCCGGCGTCCAATGTATCTGATCCTACACTCCCCGTAAGCGGAGATCAAAGCAGTGACGGAGAGGAAGATGCATTCCACCCTGTAACGAAAGAGCCGGAAGCCAGCAGCACCCCCACGCCGGAGGCACCCAAGACAATGGTTAAGCCACTAGAGGGAGATATTCAAATCGAATATTCCGGTAAGAAATTAACTTACAACAAGACCACCAAGGAATGGAGAACGCATCCGGCTGTGGATATTACCGGGACGGACGGAGCTTTAGTAAAGGCTGCTTGTGAAGGAACGGTTAGTGCGGTGAAAGACGATCCAAGATACGGTCTTACGGTGATTCTCAGTCACAATGGCGAAGTTTCCACGGTGTACTGCGGATTCAGCCAAGTCCAGGTGAAAGAAGGGGCGAAGGTTAAAGCCGGTGATACGCTGGGCACGCTGGGCGGAGAAATTTTCTGCGAGCGGGAGCAAGGCATTCATTTGCACTTCGAAGTACTGGTAAGCGGAAGTAACGTAAACCCCGGAGAGTATTGGAAATAAGTGTAAAATGATTTCGGAATAAAAGAGGGGTCGGCACCGTGAATGTGCTGACCCCTGTGTATTATTTATGGGCAATTAATAGGCTGCCAAAGGGCTTAAGTCTAACAAATCATAATCCTTTAAGAATGCCTTCAAAGCAGTAGCAATTACGCTTACGCCACCTTGTGCGTTGGATTCGATATTCAAAGGCAACAAGGGGTCGTGAAGGGATAAGCGAAGCAAGAACCAGCCATCTCCGTGCTCTTGATCACAAGAAACGCGAATACCTTCATAGTTCTTTGGCTCTACGGTCCAGCCTTCAACACCAGCGGCAAAAGTACCTAATTTATCAATGACATCGCTACCATAGGTTTTGAAATCTTCGCATCCGATATTCAAACGGAACTCTTTGGCGTCTGCAGGTTCTTCCAGCTTTGCAATTAACTCATCAATATGGCGTCCATCCTTGCGAATCAGTGCCATTTGAATTAAAATGCGTGCGATTAGGTACGCGCCGTCATCTAGGAAATAGTTCTCTTTCAAAGCGCCGTGACCGGAGGTTTCAATGGCAACCGGCGTATAAATGCCTTCGTTATTTAAACGAATAGCTTCATTGATTACGTTCTTATAGCCTCTCTTGAAACGATGGTGCACACCGCCCAGGTCTTCTTCAATGAATTTCTTTAAACCGCTGGACGTGATGGAGTCTGTTACAATTGTTGCACCGGGATGTTCTTGAATCGCAATGGCAGAAATTAAAGCAATAATGCGATTTCGGTTAATTTCCTTTCCGTGACGGTCTACTGCGCCTGCACGGTCTACGTCGGTGTCGAAAATAATACCAAAGTCCGCTTTCTGGTCGAGAACTGCTTGCTGAATCGCCACCATTGCAGCTTTATCTTCTGGATTGGGGATGTGGTTGGGGAAACTTCCGTCCGGATTTAAAAATTGGCTTCCGGTGGTATCTGCGCCCAAAGGTACTAAAACTTTCTCTGCATAGAATCCGCCGGCTCCGTTTCCTGCATCAACCACGATGTGTAAACCTGCTAAAGGTTTCTCTTCTCCGGTCTTGGAACGAATCTTAGAAACTAAATCTGCTGCATATACAGAAATGAAATCAAGTTCTGTCACAGTGCCCTGGGAAGACGGGGATACAGGTGCATGCTCCATCTCCTCACAAATTTCTAAAATAGCGGTAATGTCTTTCTTCTCTAAACCGCCATCTACCGTAAAGAACTTAAGACCGTTTCGGTTAAAAGGCAAATGGCTGGCGGTGAGCATAATGGAACCGTCATAGCAATATCCTTCTAAAACAGTGGTCATAAACATGGCCGGAGTGGAAGCCAAACCACAATTAATAACCTGAATGCCGCTTCCTGTAAGACCATCAATAACCGCTTCCCGAAGCGCGGGACCGGAAAGACGAGAATCATTACCCACTGCCACTTTCAGGGCACAGGGTACCTTTCCTGTCTTTTGCGAAAGCCACTTTGCGAAAGCCTGCGCGATTACTTTTGCAACTTCCGGTGTTAAATTTACATGCTGTCCTTCGATACCCACCAAAGCAACACCGCGAATGTCACTGCCGTTTTGTAATTTCTTCCATTTATCCTGCATAATGGATCCTCCTTAATTTATTTTCTGCAATAATGACAACCACGAAGGAATAAATAACCCATGCGTGGAAGACAAGATTCAAAATACTGTCCGCAAGGTTTCCCGTAAACAAAAGCAATACGGTATCTGCGATAAACAGGGCAGCGGCAATATATAAGGTGACAAATTTCTTCTTGGATAAGAGAATTAACACCAAAAATACGGCAATGATTGCCAGCGCGATTCCGATTAACATTAAAACGGAACCGGTATCTCTTAGAACCGGATTGTTCTTCTCATCCACCAAATATGCCCATCCGTCTTGAACCTGCACGCGCTCAATACAGCTTAAAGTTACCATTTGAGTACTTGCCAAGCTAAAATAAAAAACTGTATTTGCAAACAATAAAGCAGGAATATTGATTGCGGAGAAAATCAGCATTAATATCAGAGAGAAGAAATTCGATTTCTTCTTGGACTCCAATTGTTTCCGCTCCAGAACAACACTCATATCCTCTACTACGGTACCGGTATGAATTTGCTGCTCCTCTTGAAGAACCTCTAAGTCATGATTTTGTTCTTCCATTGTTTCACCACTCCTTTCAATTTACGCGGTTTCTTATTGTACGTTTATGCTTTCCGAATGGGAAGCAATATAGAAGGGTAGTCCGTTACAAACCAAGGGTCATTCTCGTACTCACACGAAACAGAGAATCGCTTTCGCACGTAACGGGGAGGCTTGGAACTCAGTGTGATAGGTCTGTAAGCCCCGGTGCCGCTACAACCAACGTAAACGGTCTTTGCTTTCCGGCGAAGCCCTCGCTCGTTGGTTATCTTAACGTAAATTATAAAGCCACCATCGGTGGGATCTTTCTTTAAATAAGAAGGCGCTACTTCTGGGAAATTCTCTTTCAGCGTTACAAAGGACGCTTGAAATTCTCCGTCGGACATGGGGTCTCCCAAACGAATCATATCCAAACATATTCGCCCCAGTAAGGTATCTTGTAACAGTATGTTTAATGCAATTACAAACATGGCACTGCTCCCTTGGGGAGTTCCGATTTGCGTTAACATCAATGAGAGAAATTCCTCTTTTGTTTCGGGTAATTTTGAGATTCGCACTTCTGTGAGCGCCTCTTTCATACTCGCACGCCATGCCTTTCTTTCGTGTACTTTAGTCCTCTTGAGTTTAGCACATAATGCCTTGTAACGCAAGTGAAGATTGACATTGGGAAGGGAGCTTTTGTATAATATTTTTGTAATAAACAGGAGGTTTCGGCGTGGGAAAGCGGGGTAAGATATTTTATATTGTACTAAGTCTTTTGGCGGCATTTTCTGTAACGCTTTTCTTTTGTGCCAGGTCTTTTCCGGATATTGTTACAAATATCTACACCATGCGAATTTTCCCTGTTGTTACAGCACCTTTGCGGTGGATATCCCGTTTAATGCCTTTTTCTTTTGGGGAAGTTATTCTGTTTACACTTCTTTGTGGAATCCTGATAAACGGTGTTCGGAGAACCGTTCAATGTGTGAGGCGACGTTCTTGGAAGCCTATTTTCCCTGGATTGCGCCGTTTGTGTGCCCTCCTTTTGATGGTAATTATTCTTTTCCCGATTATGGGGGGACTCAATTACAGCGGAAGCAGTTTTGCCCAGCGGGCAGAGTATGTGATTGCGCCTGCCACTTCGGAAGATTTGGAATTGCTGTGCAAAAGTTTAGGGGAAGAGGCCGCCCGGGTACGAAATGGTTTGCCGGTAGATAAGAACGGCGTGGTGGTATCGCCCTTGTCTTTATTTGAAATTTTGGAACAAGCCCAGGAAGGATACAAGCAAATTGCAAAGATTTATCCTTGGCTTGGGGGAGATTACGGAATGCCCAAACCGGCACTTTCTTCTCGTTTGATGTCTTATTTACAGATCTCAGGAGTTTATCCCTATTTTATGCCGGAAGCGATTGTCAATTGTGATACACCGATTATGAGTTTACCCCATACGGTTTGCCATGAAATGGCCCATCAACGAGGGATTGCCCGGGAGGATGAGGCAAATTTTGTGGCGTATTTGGCATCTATAGCCCATCCGGAACTTATCTTCCAATATTCCGGATATCTATCTGCGTTT
>JAZRHX010000041.1:0-3743 GCA_045644985.1 Clostridia bacterium
TGTATATGATGCTAAGGATTTTGTTGATCTTGGTAATAATCTTTACTATTTAGACTATGATCGTATTCTTGCATATCAGTTTGACACACCAATCGAAGCGCAACTGTTGATTGATGGCGTATGCGTTCAAACGGTTACCTATAGTGTTAATTCTTATGTACGCTCCTTTGTAAGTAAGTACTCAGATACCCACAATGCTTATAATTTGATCAAAGCTATTTATACGTACGGGTACTACGCGCAGAATTATAATTAAACCTCATATTGAATAGAAAGGAAGAAAACTATGAAAGTAGAATTTGAACCGGCGGCAATTGCTTTGATTTATTTCGAACCATTAGATGTAATTACAACGAGTGGTCAACTGGATGACGAATTGCCGGAAGATGAATTTTTGTAATAGATTACAAGTATGTAATTTGTAATAATGGTGAATGATTCTTATATATAACAAGGAGTGTGTTTTAATGAAAAAATATTGCATTTTTTTCATGTGCGTATTGTTCTTATTAGCTGTTGTTATGCTTCCGATTTCGTCGTATGCAAACGATGCGATTACCTTTGAATCCTTATGGCCTACAGGTACGATGAATAGCGTAGAGGGTAGCGGTAGTGTTTCTTATCAAAAAGGTGTGCTCACGATTACAAAGGAAAGAGGCATGACGTATGCACCTATTGTAAGTGCAAACATTAAGACATTCTTGGGAGAAGCTGCTTTTACGGCGCCTCGATCTGCTAAATTTACAATGCATGTAGAGGTGAAGATTCCGGCGTATACTACAACAACCGTAATTAAAGCCGGTATGATGATTGGCGCGGGTGTAAACGGTGCCGGCAATCTTTTCCAATTAACTGATGCAGAGCAAACCGGTGCTCCGCGGATGCTTCGTGTTCAGCATCACGCTAATATTGGTGCGGGTGCTTACGCTACATCTGCGTTATCTTCGGGTGTGAATTTTGTTGCGGATCAGTGGGTTAGTATGGATGTGTTGGTGGATTTAACGACAGAGAAGGCTACATTCTATGTTGATAATAATTTAGTTGGAGCTGTTGATTGTCAGGCAAGCAATTTTGGCAACGCAGGGTGGCGTGTTGGCTTCTTGGGTTACAAAGGTGTTTCTTTTAGAAATATGCAAGTTATGAAAGGGCTTGTGGTGCCGAATATGTCGTCTTCTCCTTCTCCGTCTGCATCGCCCTCTCCTTCTATCACTCCGGCACCTACGTCTCCATCGTTACCCTCTGCTACACCTAGTGCAACAGAAGCGTCTTCTGCAGAACCCAGTCATACACCGGACACTACAGAATCACCTTCTGCACAACCGGATACCACGGTTGGCGTGACGGAACAATCGACTGTTGTTCCTAATGCGACACCTGCCGGAAGTAAGAATCCAAACACTTCGGGTGCAGATTATTCTTACATGATCATTATTTCCGGTATATTGCTTTTGGCTTCTGTTGTTTTTGCAATTTATTGTTATCGAAAAGATCGTGTTCGTAGCAACGAGGAGTGATCGTGGTGAAGAAAAGGATACTGGTTATACTTGCGGTGTTTGTTCTTTTGTCAATCACTTATGTTTGGCAAGACAATTATGTACAAGGAACGGAACGTAAATTAAATAATTTACTTGAAAATGCTTTGTCGCAAGATTATTTATCGGATTTTTTTGACATAAATCGTGGCAACCCTATTTTGGAATGGTCAGGTTCAACGGCTTACTTTAAGAGTGGTTATTTGCAATCTAAAGAAACTATTTCAGAAGATGAGTTTACGTTATCTATAGACCTGTACTCTCAAGAAAAAGATTGGAAATTGCGCATTGATGTGGGTAGGATGTCAGGAAAGAAGTCGTATGGACAAATTACATTTGATGCGACATCTAATTCCATACTCTTGTATGACGGTTCCGGTGATGTCGTGCATCATGGCTATTCGGATAAATTAAAGACTGAGCAATGGTATAATTTATCCTTGAAAGCAAGAGAAAATACACTCTATATTTATATAAATGGCAAATTAGAAGCACAGTTATCTTGTGAAGATAACTATAAAGGTAATTTTGCTATAAGGAATATCGGCACGCCGGTCTTTATTAAGAATCTTTCCTGCTATGCTACGAGGGGAATTCTTTTGTCTTCCGGGGCGCAAGTAAATGGATGTTTAGAAGGTTTTGAATCGGTTGTGCTACCGGGTATGGAACAAAATATATCTTTTATTCCGGTGTCTTCCTGCAAGCAACTTTTTGCGTATATTACGGATGCTACGGGGAACGTATATGAACAAATCGAACTGACAAACCAGAATGGAGAATATGCCTTTTCTTATGTTCCCAGGGGTACTGCCGGATGGCAGCAGATACAAATATTTGAAGAGCAACAATTGTTGGGCACTGCACAGGTATATGTAGAAGCAAAGACCATCGTCCGCACAGAAGATGAGGAGTTTGATCAATTTTATGACACCTTGGTTGGGCAGGTGACGGATCGTGAGTTGCCGGTTTATACAATTGGTGATTATGAGTTTAAGATGTATATGAGTTGGCTGCGTGACCATATCCATATGATGGAAGCGGGAATTTATTTGCAAGAAGGCTTTTGCGACGTGATGGATTTTTGGTTAGATATGCAGCACAAAGACGGGTTCTTTTATGAAATGATTCTTCGGAAAGGAACGCCTGAATGGACATCGTTTACCAATAACTCTGATACAAAATTTTATAAAAAAGTATCGGATAGTTTGTATGTGCTTAGATTTGAAATTGAAGCGGATATTGAGTATTTAGTTGTGGATGGTGTTTATATGGCTTGGCAAGCTACCGGAAACAACGACTGGATGAAGGGCACATTGGATAATTTGGAACGTGCATTACAGTGGATTATGACTAATCCGGAGCGCTGGAGCACCACATATGGCTTGCCGATTCGAGGGAGCTCCATTGATACGTATGACTTTGTGTATGGCGATTACGCACATAAACCCCACAATCGACGCGTTTATTGGTGGGAACAGGGAATGGATTGGGGCACGCCTATGGCAATTTTTCATGGGGACTGCACAGGCTTCTATCAAGCATGCAATCAGTTGGCAGAAATGTATCGTGTTGCGGATAATGAGGAGCGCGCTTCTTATTGGACGCAAATTGCGCAGAATGTTCAGAAAAATCTTTTTAAAGTGTGTTGGAACAATCAATATTTTGCCCACATGGTACAGGTTTATCCTAAATTGGAAGAACTGCCTGCGGACTGGCAGAAAGATTTGTCCGGAGACTGGACTCGCCTTAGCTATAGTAACACCAGTGCTTTAAACCGCAATATTCTGAACCAAAAACAAGCATCTTCTATTATTGAAAGTTTCAAAGCGTTGCGAGATGATCCTCCATATGTTGAAACTGTAGAAGGCCACGCTCAAGAAAAGTTTTTTGCAGAATGGATAACCATTTACCCGTCCTATCGACAATCTCAAAATATTAAATTTGAGGTTAATTCTTATGTAAATGGGTGCATAGCGCCTTTCTGCGGCGGCGAATTGGCAAATGGATGCTTTAAGTGGGGCCATGCTGTATATGGCTACGATATTATAAGTAGACTGCAAGCACTTTGTGCCCGCGATGGTAAATTAAAATTCTTCTATCACCAAGATGGTTCCGTTTACTATTATGACGATGGAAGTGGCAGCAGTGGTGGACCGGATGCATGGGGTGCTGCGGCAACACATAATGCAATTATAGAAGGTCTTGCTGGAT
>JAZRHX010000042.1:0-2500 GCA_045644985.1 Clostridia bacterium
CCACAATACTGATGCAAAAAAAACTTACATATCAAATTTAATTAACTTATTTGGTAAAGATGGTTTCGATTTTCTTATAAAAAATACAAAATTAAATTTCTTGCCGCTTGATTATGATTTTTCTCCCTTAAAATCTTTATGGGACGAAGAATGCTGGAAAGATTTATCTTCTAGGATAATATCAGAGGAAAAGGAAGAAATAACTATTGTGTAATACGAGAAGTTAATTCATCTCCACCCCTCTAAACAAAAAATGCATCCGATCCACCCTTTTATCAACATGCCAATGCCCGCAGTACCACGCCTTGTAGTCCGCCATCTCCTCGATTTTGTCCAACCATTCCTCGGTACTACTGTCCACTTTGCGTTGGTCAATGCCGGGAAGAAACATCTCAATAGGCACGTATTTCAGCGGACAAGTGTGGGCGAGGATCACGTCAAACGCTTTTACCCGCACTTGCTCTTCCACGTACCGCTTGATTTCCTCGGAGGGCTGCTCATCTTCCCACCAACCGTATCCGCCCGCCAACCGGCGCGCCTTATCCACGCTGTAGGCGCCGCCGATCACCAGGTGCCGGGTGCCCTCAATGTCGTAAATCTCGCCGTCTTTGGCAAATAAGAGGTTCGGATAGGCTTCTTCGTACCAAACGGTGCCGCCCTTCCACATTTTGGTCTTATAGGTAGGAATGTGCCACGGCCGCATTTCGTGGTTGCCGTGAATGCAGAGCATGGTGGGCGCCAGCTTAGCTAGCGTCTCCTTAAACAGGGTATCTCTCCGGTCGGTAAAATAGTTCGCACCCACGTCCCCAAGAATCACAAGGGTGTCTTCTTGGGTGGGTGTAAAATTCTCGCAAAATGTCACGATTTCCGTTGTGGAACCGTGAATATCGCCTGTGTAATAGATCATTTTACCAACCTCCTTATAAGAATCATTATAGCATATTTGGCATAGAATAGTACCGGCGATATTTTCGCCTATTTGGGCGATGACCGCTTGACAAAGATGGGTTCCGATTGTACAATAAGATCGTAGATAGGAATCTATCACAAATGTTTGTTGTTACTCGATAAGCAACTGAAATAAGGTCGAGTTCAAATGTTTGTCGCTACTCGATAAGCGACTAACAAAAGGTCGAGTTCAAATGTTGAGGCTTCATTCTAGCAAGAGTGAAGCCTTTCTTTTTTACTGGGGGAGGTAAGATGATCATGAGAACGGGACATTTTTATTACATTGAGGATCAATATTTTATTGATTTTCCGGATGATAAGCTGATGCGAAACAAGGATCGCATTGGCGGCAAGCTGTACGACCGACCTTGCTTTTCGCTTTTTCAGGGGTGAAATGAGTGCGGCACACCCATTTTGGGTGTTGCGAAATCCAAGCCAGGGAGATGGCTTATATTTGGACCCGGGAAATGCCGAGAAGCGTGCTTCCCTTGATTCAAAGTGTGGATGAACGTTTTCCCGATGTGGGCATTCAAGTCAATACGTTTTATCACACGTATTTTTGCAAAGAGAATTTAACCATGGAGAAGTTTTGCGCCGCCACCCGCCTTCCCAATTTAGTTCGGGATTATGGGGACGTGGACGAGCCGATTGCCAAGATTTTGTTCGTCAGCAACGACGAACATGCTGCCAACCAAGTGATTCGGGATTTGGAAGCAGGGAAATTCCTACCGTAACTGAAACCAATTGCGTTCAAACTCCAAAAGCCCCTCGTCGCGCATCTTTCCCAGTTCTGCGGACATGGCGCTTCGGTCTACGGAGAGAAAGTCTGCCAGTTGTTGCCGATTAAAGGGGATGGTAAAATGGCTGCTGCTATGCTTCCTTGCTTCTTCCGACAAATATGAAATCAATTTCTCCCGGGTGGAACGCTTGGAAATATGTTCGATCTTTTGCACCAATTTTCTGTTTTTGGCAGAAATGGCAAAGAATAAATTCTGTACCACCATTGCGTGAAAACGGCATGCAGAGGAACAGGTGGTCAGCATCTTCTGCACGTTAAAGAAGAATACGGTGCTGTCTTCCACTGCCACTACGTCGTTTAGAAGGGGACTGCTTCCGGGAGCCGCATAGGCTTCGCCGAACATTTCACCGGCACCGATGGACGTGAGTATACTGCGATTGCCCCAATAGTCGTCTTGTTGCACATGTAAAGCGCCCTCTGCTAAGATTAGCATTTCATCTACGTACTCGCCCTGCCGGAGGAGATATTCGCCTTTCTTGTAGGATACCAGTCTTGCCCCTAAACATCCAAGCATGGCACGAATCTCATCTTCGCCCACACCGGCGAATAATTGTGTTTTCTTTAAGAGCGGAATGTATTTTTCCATAAAAAACTCCTTTTGTGTTGTAAAAACAACAGAATTGTTGGTTTTATTGTACTATACTAACACCGTGAAATCAAGAGAGGAGTGAATGTGATGCTTCGAAGAATTATAAAGATTAACGATGAAAAATGTAACGGTTGCGGCCTTTGTGCTGCCGCTTGCCATGAAGG
>JAZRHX010000043.1:0-1862 GCA_045644985.1 Clostridia bacterium
GTTGTTGATGTTGTAAAGACAAAGATTAATGAATTGAAAGACGGTAAGTGCTGTTGTGAAGATGATTGCTGCTGTGACGATGCGGCTGAAACCGAGGCTTAATCTAAGCGGGGAGGTTTTATGATGATATTACTTGCAGAAAGCACGAATATTAGCTTGCCCTTCTCTTGGAGTGAGATGTTGGTCGGTCTTTTGTTGATTGCGGCTACCGTAGCACTCATTGCGTTGACGGTTGTTTTATGTAAGGTTGCCAAAGCACTGAAATCTGTCAATGCTATACTTAAGAAGAATGGTCCTGCTATTGATGATACACTTCAGAAATTACCTTCTGTTATTACCGGTGTGGATGAAACAGTTCAGAACGTGAATGGTATTACCGGTTCGGTGAATAATGTGGTTACGGACGTGGGCGAGTTGGTTGAGACTTTTACTACGCCGGATGGACCTACCGGTGTGATTGCTTCTGTTGCAGGAGCAGTTGTGAGTGTAATCCAAATCATTCGTGAGATGGGTGGCAAATAGTTTTTATACGGACAAGCTTAGAAGGGAGTTGCCTTGAAACTGCTACGAGATAATAGCAAAGAGGCGGATTCTTTTTTTTGAATTGATTTCCTGATTATTTGTATTTTACACTTGAAATACGCAGATGAATATGGTATTGTAGTACAAGTTCGAATGTTCCGGTGGTCTAATGGATACGATAGTAGACTCCGACTCTGCTGATATGGGTTCGATCCCCGTCCGGAACGCCAACGTAGGAAGAACTGCTTTGAAATATAAATTTCGAAGCAGTTCTTTTTTATCGCAAAGGGGAACCATGCGGAGCGCAAATTACATTAAATATTCGCTGATATCGCTGACGTCAAATCCTTTATGAAATGCCATATTTAGTCCGTTGGATACAGCGATACTCATGCGCTCAATGGCAACGTCAATATTCTTGGGTGTTACAATCATTTCGGAACCGTACGTATCTGCTAAATCTTCCAACATTTTATCATCGGGCTCGTGTCCTTCTGCCTTCTCCAACAAATCCCGCGTTAAAGTAAGCACGTCTACTACGGTAGGAATGCCAATAGCAATCACGGGGATTCCCAAGGTTTCTTTGGATAATTCCATGCGTCGATTGCCTACGCCGGAACCGGGCACTATACCGGTATCTGAAATTTGAACGGTGGTGTTCACCCGCGATGTTTTGCGGGAGGCGAGGGCATCAACTGCAATGACTATGTCCGGGTGGGCAGCTTCAATTAAGCCCTTTAGAATTGCGCCTGTTTCAATACCGGTAATGCCCATTACGCCGGGTGCTACCGCAGATAGGGTGCCTAAACGCTCATCTAATTGCCCCTTGAGCCCTTCGTTTAATTTTAAGTGGCGTGTAACGACCATTCTGTCTACGACTCTGGGTCCCAGAGAATCAGGCGTGATTGCTCGATTTCCTAACCCTACAATCATTATAGAAGGATCCTGTTTTTGAACTATTTCGATAAAATGCTGCAGTTCTTGGGAAATGGAGGTGGAAACTTCTTTCTGCAATTCCAAACTGTTTAAATCCGGTTCCTTCAACTCGAGTGTAATATACGAACCTTGCTTCTTCCCCAATTCATTTGCAGCAGCTTCGCTTTCTATCCGAATATGGGTGACTGTTAAACCGTCTTTTTCTTCTACGTGTACAAAAACGCCGTCCGGCAAATGGCCTTCTGCTTCCATTTTACCGGTTCGGCGTTCATCAATCATTTCCCGTGCTTCCAAAACAAGGTCAGAACGTAATTTTATCATAGGTACCTCCCGAAACGTGTTTTAATAACACTATTTTCCCCGGGAAGTCCTTAAAATATTAAATGATAATGCAGATTAAGCCG
>JAZRHX010000044.1:0-9708 GCA_045644985.1 Clostridia bacterium
GGAAAGGTTCCAAGTCAAAATCGATTCTATAAGAGATCCGCTCCGTACCCAATTGTTCCGTATAGATTGCACCAAACGTACGAAGCACCGGTGCAAGACGCCGAATGGCTTTCCGTGCATCAACTTTATGAAAGACCACGAAATCAAAATATACCCCGTCCGGTCCTTTGCAGATATCAATCGGCTCTGCGAAATAAGGAGCGTACAGTGCTTCTTCCAATAAAGAAGAAACCCACGCCACATCCAAATCTTGTTCAAAAGCGCTTTGCGGCACCCAAAGAGCGCCTAGGGCAATGCCGCCTTCCCATAAATATAAAGAAGGACCCTCAAAGCCCAAAATAAAATCAAAAGAAAGCTGTTCACAATACGTAGTTAAATGGGAGACACGTCGCTGTTCCTGCATCCCTTCCATGTCCAGTTCCCGCAAATAACAGCGGGGCGCGCATAAACGGCCTTGATCCCGAATCTGTTCATCAATCATATCGGAAAATTCTTGCGGCGTCACACAATCTCCTTCAAAAACCATTTCCGTTTTGGGAAACGGCATCATTTCAAGGACGGCTCCCCGCAAACGGTCCTCTCCTATCACTTGACAAAGATACATGTAATTGGCACAAAAAACATTGGCAGGAATTTCTTCATCTTTCCAAGAAACAAACATCCGCACCGCAAATAAGTCCTGTTGTTCCAAATACAACACCTGCAGCAAAGGCGGATCCACTTCAGGGTTGCACCCGGTAAACATAGGTAGTTGGGTGTAGAATCCCCGTACTGCGTAAGGATAAATATCCCATTGTCCCGCAAGCTTTAGGGGCATTCTCCGCAGAAAGTAATTTGCCATCAGCTCCGCACCGGGAATACCGCCGCCGGTCAGCATCAGCACGTATCGGGTCGCTGTATGCCCTTGCAAATCTCGATATACGTACTTAGACAAAGAAGGAAATACGTACTCTTGCATCTCCACTTCTCCCAATAGTCCGCTCATGCGCAAAGTGGCGGAAATAAACTCACCCCGGTCTAAACATGCCCGTAGCTCCGATTCTATGGCAATAAAACCAAGCCAGAAATCCTCTACTGCATATGCCGGCTCATAGGGGGAAAATAATCCCGCTCCCGGAGCGCTTTCTTCCCGTTCCAAACACTGTCCGGAGAGAGAAACCTCTTCATAATGTCCGGAAAGATCCGATGCGTCATTGCCGTAACGGGTACACCCCGGACACTGGCGACACACAATATCCCGCAAACGGTCATCATACTCTACCGACGCCATCACGTAAGCAACCAGAGGAAAAACTTTGCTACAGTCCTCAATCGTAATGGACGTACAAGAAAATCCCTCCACGGTAAAATACGGAGGAATACACCGGTCCTGACTGAGCTCGGTAACCGTCAAAGGAACCCCCTCTGTCAAAGGCTGTTCCGGCAATAAATAATATCTTCCATCGTAGTAAAATGCTTGAACTTCAACCATAATGCAACCAGTATAACGCAATGCCCCGCCTAAGACAAGTGAAAGATAACCACTTCTCCGTTAGAACCCCAACGAATCGGGAGCCAGGAACAGCCAAGGCCGCTGGTAATATACAAGGGATAACCTTTATAGTTATGACTGCCGTAGAAATACCCCTGTTTGGGCAACTTGTCCTTCTTCAAGAGCATAAATTCCAAATTAAAAGGGGTATGAATCTGTCCTCCATGGGTGTGCCCGCACACAGTCAAATTGGGGCGGCAGGATTCCGGTACATGCTCCAATTGTAATAATAAATCCGGGCTGTGGGTGGCAAGCAGAAAGAAAAGTCCCCGAGAAGATGCCATTTCACCCCATTTTGTAACCACTCGATCAATCCCATCTCCACAATAATGCACGTCCCGAATTCCCCCAATTAGAATACCGTCCCGAATCACAAAATCCGTATCCAATACGTGCACCAAAGGGGATAGTGCTTCTAATTCGCGCACATACGTGCTGAAAAGTTCCGGCTTTTTTTCAAATATTTCATGATCGTGGTTGCCGGTAGTAATATAAATCGGAACGCTCACTTTATGCGCTAACAAGTCAATGAAGCAACCGACCCGTCCGGTTTCCTCCAAACGATTGCACAAATCACCGGTCAGTACAATAAAAGCCGGATGATTCTCCTTTAAAGTATCAACAATATTCCCCCAAGGGATGCTCATGGTGGCAATATGCAAATCCGAAAGAAAGGCAAAAACGGAAGGCTCCGTATTCCGGGAACCTTCCACCTCTTTTTGAACTACCGTAAGCCTGCGAGCCTTACGCATCATCAGCATACACGCCATCATAACAAAAGCGCACAGGATGCATAGGCACACCAGTATTGCTTGAATCCACGCTTGGACGCTCATATCTGCCTCCCGATTATTTCCAATTCCAATCGTCTTTCCGAATATTGAAGTCTTCCGGAGACACATCCTTCTGAATCAATTGGTTTTCCTTTAAAGCTCTTTGTCTTTCCTTTTCTTCTCTCGCTTTCTGACGTTCTTTTTTGGAAGGAAGGATATCTTTCTTAAACACGAGAAGAATGAAAACCCGTACAATGCCCACCAGTAAAACGGCAGCCGCAACACCATATACAATATAACAAAGAATCTGAAGAAAATCAGACATTCTAAAGCCCGGATCAATCTCAACTTGCTGCACATGCTCGACCTTCCCCGGCGAAGTAGTTTCCGGTGGCGAAGAAGATTCTTCAACGACTCCGGAAGCTGAACTTTCCGGCAAAGCATGGGTTGTAGTGGGGGCAGTCGTGCCCTCTGGAGAAATTCCCGGGGGGGTTAAGATTTCTAATTTAGGCGGAGTTGTAGTCTTTGCCGTTGTGGGCTTTGCTGTCGCCGTCGGCTTTGCAGTAACTGCAGTCGTAGGTTTTGTTGTAGCCGTAGACGGTACTTGTGTAGGTATTTCAGAAGGCGTTTCGGAAGGACCTGGGGTCTCGGTTACCGGAGCAGAGGTTGCTGCCTCAAGGGTCATTTCCAGTGTAGGCGATAGCGGAGGCGTTTCAGAGGTTGCCCAAGCAGGTGCATAATGCATCATAAGCACCACAAAAATAGTGCAAATACAGCTCATGAGAACAGAGGAAGTGATTTTTTGTTTGATCCTCATATACAGTCTCCCTAAATATCAGAATTCATCATTTCCAATGATTCTAGACCGTCTTACAGAACGACCGTTCTTACGACCCCAAATAAAGAATCCAATGGCAATACCGATCCACACACCTACAATTAATACAACCAACATCCAAAAACCCAATGCACCGGAACGAATCAAAAGCGCCTGATCATCGGTAGCAGTAGGTTCCATCGTAGGAACCGGCGTCTTTGTAGGCAGCAAAGAGATGGTGGGTTCTTGCGTAGGGAGCATCGTTTCATCCGTAGGTATTTCTTCTGTTCCCTCCGGGGTTGCGGTAGATTCCTCACCCGTGCCTTCGCCCGGTGTGTTCGTAGGCGTAGGGCTTGGTGTCCACGCCGGCTTTGTTGGTGTAGGGGTTGGCGTAGGCTTCTCGGAAACGGTCAACGTCTTGCTGACAGGCGTACTGCTGTAAGTTAATTCCTCTCCATTTTCGTCAGATAAACCTGTAATCTTAACAGAAATATCCCCCTTACTTCCAACGGCTACGCCTGTTCTCACCTTAAAGTTCAGTACTTGCCGGAAGCTGGTGGTACCGTCTAAATCCACAAAAATAATTGTGATAACCCCCGGCGTCTCCGCGTCCAGCGTATCCGTTTTTGCACCTTTAGCCGTATCTACGTACTCAAAATAGGTGGAATTATAGGTTACGTCCATCTGCACACCGCTCATAACACCACCCGAATAGTTATATCCTACAGTAGCAGAAAACGAGCTGTCCTGTTTAGGCCACGTGCTTGCCATTTCAAAAACGGTGCTTCCTTCTGCAAACGCAGGGATACCCATTCCAAAAACTGCCATACTTAACAGCGCAACACATATAAAGCAAGTAAATTTAATAAAATTTCCCTTCATATCACATCACAACTCCACTTAATTCTGCACAATTTCCAAACGTCCCAATAAATACTGTCGAATTTTTATATAGTCCGACACACTAATCTTACCGTCTCGGTTGGCATCCGCTGCTTCCGTAAAAATTCCGGAGATCATGTTTCCTTTCGTCAACTCTAAACGAAGCTTCACGTAATCTGCTACACTAATCTTACCATCTCCGTTGGTATCTCCGTAAAGCAACACTTTATATACTGCGCGAACGGTTCCATCTTCCAAAATAGAAACCTCTGCTCCGCAAGGAATTGCGGCATCCTCCCCAAGGGCTTGGCCTTTCGCATTCACAAAGGAGAAAGAAATCTCTCCGGCCCCGCCATCTACCAAAATGGCCTCCTTCAAGGCACTGATTAAAGTACCGGGCGCAATACCGTACATCCACTGTTTCCCATGATTTAACACAAAGCCACTTTCCGGTTTAAAAGAAACCACAAGTGTATTATACACAAAAACTTGCTTGTCTGCCACTATTATATTCAATTTCGAGGCGTGGTAGACTTCGCCGGTATTCTCCTTATAGACGATGGCAGAAACTTCCGTTTCTCCGGCCACGGCAGGGTTCCAAATTAATTCATTGTCCCGGCGAACAAAGGTACGCTCCACACCAGCAACGTCTCTCACGGTAAAATGATAAATTCCATTCTCCACAGCAGGGCACGAAAGCAATGCATGACCATTCTGTCGAACGGCTTCTCCCGAAACGGATTCTACACGAATACCGGTTCCCTGTTCATCGGAAGCTACTTTTTTATAAGCCGCCTCTTTGCAAACCACCGGAACTTCGGCTTGAATTTGCAAGCCAAACACATTGGTAACCGTAACTTGCACCGTAGTATCTTCTTTAAGCTCTTCCGCCCGCAGAAACATTGGCTGTGTGGTCACCGTTTCAACGCCGTATTGATCCGACGCTTGTACATACTTGGCCACATCCCAAAAAGCGCCTTCCGGGATTTCAGGAAGTTCTATAAGATCCGAAACCAGCATAGGCAGCGTAGGCGTTGCTACATGTACCGGCACAGGACAAACCGTTTGATTTCCCACGCTATCCGTCACTGTTACAGATAGTGTTTGCTTTCCCTCTTGATTGGGCTGTATGGTCGTCAAATCCCACGAGATAACCGGTTCTTCCCCACGCTCGTCTTCAATCTTCAAGGCAGCTTCCACCATAGCTTGGGTAAGCGTAGTACCGGTGGCCAAATAAACGGTTTGCGCCGTCACCCTGGGGCCGTCCCCATCAGAAACAAAAACCGCTTCAGGCACTTTGCTTTGGCTCTTTGTAACTTGCTCCGTGGCACTGCAAATCACAGCACAGGTAACCGTCTTTCCGTTCACTTCCCCTTGAAGCACCGCAACACCAAAATGGGTCAAATCTGACCGTAGAATAGCACCGGAATAGTTTGTGTGATTTTGAATCACTTTACAAAAATGAGTGGCACCCACAAACGGAGATGTACAACAATAATCCTGAGCATATACGGCGCCGGTTACTTTTATGTAAGACAGTTGACCGGCAATATCCTGGGCTCTTGATAGAGCCGTGGCTTGGCTCGTTTCTCCCAATGCCAACATGGTTGCTGCAATATAATATGCGTTCTCAGATAGTACCTCCGACTTGGTAATTTTGCTTAAACCGTGAATGCTTCGTATCTTAAGAATCTCCGCGGCCATAGCCTCTTGAGTCGATTGTAACAGAGGGCTTTTCCCAGCATCCGTAATCTTTCCCGGATACGTTAACGGAGGCAACAAATCAGCAGAAGTAGCCTGTACATTCGTTTGGATGTGAAACATCCCCCACGCGATCAAACAGCAAAGCATCAAAAAAGCCACTGTCAGAAAGACCGACCCGGATAATCCGATTCGCTTTCCCCCAGTAGCCTGCTTCGCTTGTGGTGTAAGATAATGTTTCATTGTTGCTTCAATTCATCCTGCCTTTATCTTTTGTAGAAAATCAATTACTGGTTTATTTTATCATATCAAGATATGCTGTGCAAGTGGAACATATTGGATTCAAAGAATCCCATGGTTCACAAGAAACCATGGGATTCTTCTATGTTGATTCAATTAAACTCAAATAGAATTACTTAACTTCAACAGTAGCGCCAGCTTCTTTAAGCTTAGCTTCGATAGCTGCAGCGTCGTCCTTGGAGATCTTCTCTTTGATCGTCTTAGGAGCTTCGTCAACCATCTTCTTAGCGTCCATCAAGGAAGCGCCTGTGAGCTCTTTAACAACCTTGATAACGTTCATCTTGTTAGCGCCTGCATCCTTAAGGATTACATCGAATTCAGTCTGCTCAGCTTCAGCAGCAGGAGCAGCAGCACCAGCTGCAGGAGCAGCTACCATAGCCATAGCAGGAGCAGCAGCAGATACGCCGAACTCTTCCTCAAGAGCCTTTACAAGCTCAGACAGCTCCATAACAGTAAGAGCCTTAACATCTTCAATTAATTTTGTAACTTTCTCGCTAGCCATTTTAAATTACCTCCATAAATTTTAATTTTTTTGTTTAATGGCGTGCCATAACTTAGGCACTTTGCTTTTCTGCGATTGCATTGAGCGCAACCACAAGACCACGGATATTTCCGTTGAGTACGTTGACAAAACCGCTGATCGGCGCATTCAAGCCACCAAGCACTCTTGCAACCAGTTCTTCCTTCGAAGGCATCTTCGAAAGATCCTTGACTTCCTCTTTGGAAATCACCTTTCCTTCCAGAATACCACCCTTTACTTCCAGCTTGTCGAATTTAGCTTCGTACTCGCAAAGAATCTTGGCAGCATCTGTATACGAGTCTGCAGATGTAGCGATGGCGGTAGGACCCTTGAATATTTCCTCTGTGCCTTCAACACCGATTTCCTGCGCTGCTCTTAAAGCGAGCGTATTCTTTCTTACTGCAAACTTAACGCCTGCTTTACGAAGCGCATTACGAAGTTCTGTATCCTGCTCTACGGTCAAACCTCTGGTAGAAACCATTACTGTTGCCAAAGAAGCCTTCATCTCTTCTGCAATCTGCGCAACCTCTGCCTGCTTTGTTTGTAAAATTTTCTCACTGGGCATCCAATAAACACCTCCTCTCGAAAATTGAACGCATATATCAAAAACCCTTCTGCACACAAAGACACAGAAGGGTTTACGATTCATTTCCGTAAAATCTCTCCTCGGCTGGACTTACACAAAATCCGTTCGGATTCCGATGCCTGCTGTCTTTGGTTCAATCTTGGCTTTTAATATTTAATTGAATAAATCCGGATTAGCCTTTGAAGCGCACACCGGGGCCCATGGTAGAAGTTACCACAATGCTCTTAATATACTGGCCTTTAGCAGAAGCGGGTTTTGCCTTAACAATTGCATCGTACAATGTAGCGTAGTTCTCGCCCAACTTCTCCGGTCCGAAGGAAGCCTTACCGATTACACAGTGGATAATGTTTGTCTTGTCCAATCTGTACTCGATCTTACCTGCTTTCAGATCGTCAATAGCCTTCTTAACGTCCATTGTAACAGTTCCGGCTTTGGGGTTCGGCATCAAGCCCTTAGGACCTAACACTTTACCGAGACGGCCTACAAGACCCATCATATCCGGTGTTGCAACGATAACGTCAAAATCAAACCAGTTCTCGCCCTGGATCTTAGCAACAAGATCCTCAGCACCTACATAATCAGCACCTGCTGCTTCTGCCTCGTCTGCCTTCGCACCTTTTGCAAAAACAAGCACGCGAACCTTCTTACCGGTTCCGTGGGGCAATACAACTGCGCCTCTAACCTGCTGGTCAGCATGTCTGGAGTCAACGCCGAGTCTAAAGTGTGCCTCGATCGTCTCGTCAAACTTTGCTTTCGCTGTCTGAATGACAACATTAAGACCTTCTGCAGGATCATAGAGTTTTGCTTTATCTACCAGCTTAGCGCTGTCTTGATATTTCTTACCTCTAAACACAATAATTCACGCTCCTTATCACAAAATCTTAATCTTGCCGAATTAGTCGACAACTACGATACCCATGCTTCTCGCAGTACCTGCGATCATGCTAGCTGCGGCTTCTACAGATGCAGCATTCATATCTGCCTGCTTCTGCTCTGCCAATTTCAACAGGTCTGCCTTGGAAATCTTAGCGACCTTGTCACGGTTGGGCTTACCGGATCCCTTCTCGACCTTGCATGCTTTCTTAAGCAATACAGCAGCCGGAGGAGTCTTTGTGATAAACGTAAACGTTCTGTCTGCATAAACAGTGATAACAACAGGAATAATCAATCCTGCGTCCGCTTTCGTCTTCTCATTGAACTCTTTACAGAATCCCATGATGTTCAGGCCATGCTGACCTAAAGCTGGTCCAACCGGTGGTGTAGGTGCAGCCTTACCCGCAGGAATCTGCAGCTTAATCAATGCTACTACCTTCTTTGCCATAAACGTCCACCTCCCAAAAAATTTAGAAAAATCTATGCAGTCAGTTTCGCAATTGCGAAACCGTACAGCCTAAGTAAATTAGAATATTCTCTGAATTTGAGAATACTCCAGTTCCGCGGAAATCTCGCGGCCGAACATGGATACTCGAACCTTAACTTGAGCCTTCTCAGGGTTAATGCTCTCAACCACACCTGTAAAGTTCTCCAAAGGTCCGGAAAGAATCCGTACGGAATCGTTAATTTCGTAATCCACAACAGCCTTTGCAGAAGCATCTACACCAAGTGCAGCAATTTCTTGTTCTGTAAGGGGTGTGGGTTTATTGCCAAGACCGACAAAGCCCGTTACTCCTCTGATGTTGCGAACAACATACCATGTGTCGTCGGTCATAATCATCTTCACCAGCACATAACCGGGGAATATCTTCTTCAGTGCCGACTTCTCACGGCCTTCTTTGATTTCAACTTCCTCAAGCATAGGAATGATAATTTCAAAGAAATACTCCTGCATGCCGCGATTCTCAATAACACGCTCCAAGCTGGCCTTCACTTTATTCTCGTAACCGGAATAAGTATGCACAACGTACCAAAGCGGTTCATTGGAAACACCTTCTATAAACATGCTGCTGTCCTCCCTCCAAATAAAATAGAACTTCGTCCGAACTGATATTAGCTCCGTGCACCTACAAAGCTGACGAGCAACTTCATTCCTGAATCACAGAGAAAGATAACCAGTCCAACGACCAGGCAGAACGCAAGAACCGAAAGTGTATTTACAATAACCTGCTTTCTGGTAGGCCACGTAACTTTCTTAAGCTCTGCTACAATACCACGGAAGAAGCCGCCAATCTTCGAGCCGATTCTTACAAAAATATTCGGTTTCTTTTGTTTGACTTCACTCGCCATAATCCACATCCTAACCGTTAGTTAACCTAACTTCACCTAAACGAACCGACTTACTTCGTTTCCTTGTGAGAAGTGTGCTTCTTACAGAACTTGCAGTACTTGCTCATCTCAATTCTGTCCGGATCGTTCTTCTTATTCTTTAACGTTGTATAATTACGCTGTTTGCACTCTGTGCATGCCATAGTAACCTTGACTCTCATGCCGTAACACCTCCATTGCTTAAAAGCGCATTGTCTAATTTACCATACCCGTAGGGACTTGTCAACCATAAATTCTCAATTAAACAAAAATATTTGTAAACTTTTTGAAAACGCCCTCTCGGGAGAAAATTACGGTCATTTTACAAAGAGCGCCACCAACAAACCCAAGAAATTA
>JAZRHX010000045.1:0-3544 GCA_045644985.1 Clostridia bacterium
GAGGTCAAGGAAATTTCTATTCTTAACTATCCATACGCAATAACAAAAAATGCCCCCTCTCCGGTTGGTAAGAATCGGAGAGGGGGTAAGTCATTACTTCCGCTTAGCGAACACGCCACCACGGACATTGGCGGCTTTGGCTCTTGCGATGGCGAATTGGTGGGCATAGATATTGGAAGTTGTGGAGGGGATCAGCATTCCCTTCTCCGCTTGGGCTAAGATCGTGGAGATTAACCGATGGTACTCTCGGACGGTCTTTGCTGACAAGGGCTTCAAATTTTCTTTCACATCAAACAAAGTTGAAAAGGTCATCCCCATGGCCTCTGCAATGGCATTTCCGCCCTTAATCTTTTTGCTTTCAATGAATAAGACACTTCCATCATTAAGGGGAATTACCAAATCACCGACCCCCGGCTTAGAAGATACAACTATACCATAAGTATAGTTCGGATTTTTATATTCGCCTTGCCATTGATCATTCAATCCGTCACATTTTACATATCCATTTTCGCACATAAATCTTGTGATATCAAAATGAATCGTATTCTTCGTTTTGATATGTGCACCATCAATAGAAACTGCAATGTCGCTACAGGTTTTACAATCCCGGATATAAGCCATAGCAATTCTCAGACTTACTTCTGGCTCTTGCATCGGTTTTAGATCCAAATCATTAGTGTCACAGTTCATATATTTTACTCCTTTTAGATCATCCAACAACAAGCTTATTTGTTTTCTTCAAGAACTTTGCAGGGATTGGCTTATCCAAACGCCAGGTGATGTTCATGGGTTTGGAGCCGGTGTGTTTAGTGTAGTTGGCAGTGCCGAGGTAGGTATAGGCTGCGGCACCGCCGGTAATGCGGTCGGATTTGAACTCGCGGACAAAGAGAAGTACCTTTGTTCCCTTGGCCTTGTGATGGATATAGCGTTGTCCTGTGGGTGAATCCGCTGCGGTGGTGCTTTGGCTCTGCCAGTGGAATAGAACTTCGTTAATGGAATAATCGTTGTACATGGTTGTGGGAGAGTAGTCCTTGTCGGACTTGTTCAGAGTAACAAAGAACACATCTGCTTGCTTTTCGGGGAGCCATTTGACGCCTTCACGGACAGTGGCAGGCTTCATGAAATCCATAGCGACCAGAAGCTGATCGCGGGTGTAGGTGCAATGCAGATCCAGCGGGCAATCAAAGCCCAGATCAACCGGTTCGTCGATAAAGTCGATTTGATCATACCGATATTGGAGCAGACTTATCAGCTCGTCTATCAGTGTGGTGCTATGGGCCAAGGCGTAGAGGTTGTCCAAAACAGTATCGTCATCCCAACGCTCCGCTGCTTTGCCCCAAACGGTGATATAGAACATTTGAAGCATCCGCTTCTCTACGGGACTCAAGGTTTCGAAATTCACATTATCCAAACGAGGCAGAATGTTCATCAAGAAAGAAATCCACCGTCTGGAATCGATGACTGCAAGACGGGCGAATGCCTTCGTCAGAACCTCTTCCAAAGGTTCTTTGAAATTTTCAATCACATCTGCTCTTGCACACAGGCGAGAGAAGGATGTGAACTTGTAAATTGCTCTGGGATCCAAATGATAATAATCCAGGAAGTTTTTCAAAGTCAGTTCCATACCACTGTCTTCTTCAAAACTTGCAACACGAGCCACTAACCCGGCGGTATTTCCATAAGAGGCTCGGATGTTATCCAAAATGTACTTGGCAGCTTTCTTCTCTAGCTGGATATAGCAACCCTTCGGCACAGAGATAAAGCCTTCCTTGATTTCTCGTGTTACACTACGGGTGGTATTGCTGAGCAAAGCTGCAAATTTATCCTCAAAATTATACTTCTTATTTGCCTGACCAATGAAATCCAACACGGTCAGGCACTCTTTATCTTCTGACAAACGCAAACCACGGCCCAACTGCTGCAAAAAGACCGTCAGGGATTCTGTAGGACGGAGGAAAAGAACCGTGTTGACCTCCGGAATGTCCACACCTTCGTTATAGATATCCACAACGAAAATGAAGCGCACTTCACCGGCCACCAAGCGTTGCTTGGCGGCTTTTCTTTCTTCATCAGGGGAGTTTCCGGTTAGGAACATAGATGGAATGTTATGCTCGTTAAAGAAGTCGCTCATAAATTCCGCATGTTCAATGGAGACGCAGAAGCCGAGACCCTTCACATCATGAATGTCGGTCACATATTTCAGCAGAGAATTCACGACCAAACCTGCTCTCCGTTCGGCTATGGCTCCACTCAGAGTGTACACATTGGTCAGTTCTCTCTTGTCATAGCCACCGGTACTCCACTTTAGGGAATCCAAATCAACGGTATCCGTCACCCCGAAATACTGGAAGGGACACAGGAGTTTGCGGTCAATGGCTTCCGGCAGACGAATTTCCGCAGCAATACGATGATTGAAATAGGGAAGGATGCTTTTGCCGTCCATACGTTCCGGTGTAGCAGTTAGGCCAAGCAGAATTTCAGGCTGATAATATGCCAGCAGCTTCTGGTAGGTAGGTGCGGCAGCATGATGGAATTCGTCTACGATGATATAGTCATAAAAGTCCGGTTTGGTTTTTGCTGTAAAGTCCTGAGAGTTAAAGGTCTGAATGGAGATAAACAGGTTATCTATACTGTCAGGCTTATAATTACCCACGAACATCTCACCGAAATTTACATCTTTGAGAACAGCGCGGAAGGTATACATGCTCTGTTTCAGAATTTCTTCCCGATGTGCCACAAATAGCAGGCGGCAGGGCTTGTGAGGATTTTGCTTTCTGAAGCGCTTGTAATCCAGTGCAGAAATGACAGTCTTTCCTGTACCGGTAGCAGCAACTACCAAGTTGCGGTAATGGCCACGAACCTTACGCTCTGCTTCCAACTTATCCAGAATTTCCTGCTGATAGGAATAGGGCATAATGTCCATTGTGTAGACTTCAGGACTATTGCCGTCTATGTATTTCTCCGCCTTCAAGGCGCGAACTAAGCGTTCCTTTTGATCTTCGGAGTAATATTCAAACTCATTGGAATTCCAATAGCTTTCAAAGGTTGCCGCTATCTTATCGATGGTTTCCGGCAGATCTTTTTTCGTAACCTTCACATTCCACTCCAAACCACTGGAAATAGCAGCGTTAGAAAGATTGGAGGAGCCTACATATGCCGTAGTAAAGCCGGCGTCACGATAGAAAACATAGGTCTTCGCGTGAAGACGAGTGCGTTTGGTATCGTAGCTGACTTTGATTTTGGTATTAGGAAGCTTACGCAGTTCTTCAATTGCCTTTACGTCTGTTGCACCCATATACGAGGTGGTAATAATACGAAGTTCGCCGCCGTTCACAGTAAATTCGCGCAGCTCATCCATCAGAAGTCGTAAACCGCTCCACTTGATAAAGGAAACCAGCATATCAATGCGATCTGCGGATACAATTTCCTTCTTGAGCTCAGTGTACATCTGAGGCTCGTGGATCGCGCCGGTGAACAAAGAGCTTTGCGCAATCGAGGTTTCAGGGCGTGCCAAATCTGTTGCGGTTTTACCTGCCGCAAGACG
>JAZRHX010000046.1:0-1718 GCA_045644985.1 Clostridia bacterium
GCGGCGCCTTTGCGATCTTAGGTCATAACTGGCCATTGTATTTTGGCTTTAAAGGGGGAAAAGGCGTGCTGACATCCTTTGCTGTTTTGGTGGTACTATCGCCTATTCCGGCACTTTGCGCGTTAGGCGTTTTTGTACTTATCGTTGCCATATTTCGCTTTGTGTCTTTGGGTTCCATCATAGCGGCGTTGACTTTGCCTGTGTGGATTTGGTTATTTGCAGGCTTTTCACCTGTATTCTATTTGGGATTGTTTGCGGCTATTTTACTGATCGGCAGACACCACGCCAACATCGGTCGTTTGATTCACGGAACAGAATCCAAATTAGGTCAGAAATCAAAGAAGGAGTAAGACTGTGATGAACGAGACTTCTTTAGGATATCAAGAGGCGAAAGCACGGGCGGAAGAACTGCGGGTTCTTCTCAATCAATATGCCTATGAATATTATGTGCTGGACAATCCCACGGTCAGCGACTACGAATATGACGTAGCCTACCGGGAGTTGGTATCCATTGAAGAAACGTATCCGGAACTTGTAACGCCGGACTCTCCCACAAAACGGGTAGGGGGAACGGTTTTGGAAGGTTTTCAAAAGTTTACCCATCGCGTTCCTTTGCAAAGTTTAGATAATTTATTTTCTGAGCCGGAAGTCTATGCTTTTTGTGAGAAGATTCAAGAGGAATTTCCAGGTGAAGAAACAAAATTTGTGGTGGAGAAGAAGATTGACGGTCTTTCGGTAGCGCTTACCTACGTAGACGGGCTTCTCACTGTAGGCGCCACCCGGGGTGACGGTCTTGTAGGAGAAGAAGTTACGGAGAATTTACGCACGGTGAGGTCTATTCCGTTGTCCTTGAAACAACCTATTCCTTATTTGGTAGTTCGGGGCGAAGTATTTATGCCCAGAGAGCAGTTTGAAAAACTCAATAAATTGGCGGAAGCCAAAGGGGAGCAGACGTTTGCCAATCCCAGAAATGCGGCGGCAGGATCTTTACGGCAGTTGGATTCCAAAATCGCTATGGAACGAGGATTGGATATCTTTATCTTTAACATTCAAGAAATTGACACCGGGGATGGCCCGGCCATTTCGTCCCATTCCCAAGGTCTTGCTTATCTGAAAGAACAAGGTTTCAAAGTGAGCCCCGGATATCAGGTATGTGACACGCCTAAAGCTGTTTGGGAGGCCATAGAAGCCATTGGAAACGCCCGGGAAGGACTTTCCTACGATATTGACGGCGCAGTGATTAAAACCGACGATTTTGCCCAAAGAGAGCAGCTTGGGGTTACGTCTAAATTCCCTAAATGGGCAACGGCGTATAAATTCCCGGCGGAGAAGAAGAAAACTCGCTTGAAGAACATTGAAGTACAAGTCGGCAGAACCGGTGTGCTGACGCCTCTTGCGATTTTAGAGCCGGTATTCTTAGCAGGTTCCACCATTTCAAAGGCTACCTTGCATAACGAAGACTATATCCGGGAGAAAGACATAAAAATCGGGGATATGGTGGAAATTATGAAAGCCGGAGACGTTATCCCCGCTGTTTGCAGTGTGGACGTAGAGGCAAGAAAAGATGGGACGGAAAGAAACCATTTTACTATGCCGGATAGGTGCCCTGTGTGCGGCTCTCCCGTGGTGCGTGAACCCGGCGAGGCGGCGTATCGTTGTATCGGAGTTAGCTGCCCGGCTATGCGCCTTCGTGGCTTAACCCATTTTGCCTCTCGGGA
>JAZRHX010000047.1:0-1974 GCA_045644985.1 Clostridia bacterium
TGTAGATAATAAAGCTACGCACTTCAAGATTGAATTACAAGTTTTTGAGTTTGATATTGATGTTTATTTGAATGATGAATATTTTGACACGATTTCGCTGGCGGAAGAAGTTGAAGGGCACGTAGGTGTACGGTGTAGCTCTAACGGTGGCGAACTGCGTATTAAATCCATGTCTTTGGTTGAGGGTCAATCGAATACGGAAACGCCCAGCACAGCGCCTGCAACGCAGCAACCCACAGCTTCTGCGGAAGTGCCGACAGCAACACAGGGTACAATGGCAACCAAGCAACCGGAGACTACGCAGAAGGTAGAAAACTCCACGCCGGTAACGACGATTGCACCTACGCAAGACGTTGAAGCGAAAGATAACACCGGTATCTCTATGGGTGTTGTTGGTGGCATCATATTGGGTGTTGTGGTAGTCATTTGCGGAATTGCTGTGGCGGTATTCTTTATTGTCAAAAAGAAAAATACACCTTGATTGAATTGCTATAAATGAAGTGAAGCACTTTCTGTCTTTCTCTATTTGGCGCGAAAGAGGGAGACAGGAAGTGTTTTTGTTGAAAATGCAATTTATATTTGCGTATAAATGCAATTGTTTAATTTGGGCTTTTTTGCTATACTGACGCAAAAGCCGGCACGAGGATAAAAGGAGTAGCTATGGAACGATATACATCTATTCGCCCCGGACAACCGTGGCTCGATACAAACGGACAAAGAATTCAAGCCCATGGGGGCAATGTTCTTTATCATAAAGGAAGATTTTACTGGTACGGAGAGAACAAAGAGAAGTCTCAGTCGGAATACGAAATTTGGCATTGGGGCGTTCGCATGTACTCTTCTGTGGATTTGTACAATTGGGAGGATGAAGGGATTATTTGCATGCCGGAACCGGAGCATCCGGAAAGTCCCATGCATCCTCAGTCGAAGATGGACCGACCTCACATTCTTTATGATGACAAGAAAGACCGTTTTGTCATGTGGATGAAGATTATGACGCCGCATCCTTATTTCATGGTGGCTGTATCGAAAGATATCACAGGACCGTTTACTTTACTACATAAAGTGCAACCTTGTGGCTTTGGTTGCGGTGATTTTGATTTGGTCAAAGACCCGGCTACCGGCAAGGCAGTTGTTGTATTTGAACGTGTTCATTCCAGTATGATCGTAATGGATTTAAATGAGGATTACACGGATGTGGCAGGCTACTATACGGAGCATTTGGTGAAAGGTCGTCCGCCTTTTGTGCGGGAAGCACCGGCATTGTTTCAAAAAGACGGAAAATGGTGGATGTTTACCTCTGGCACAACGGCTAAATTTCCCAATCCTACTGAAACTGCCGTGGCAGAAACCCTTCATGGCCCCTGGACAGAACTGGGGATTACCCATGTAAATGATGTAAAGAAAACGTCTTTTGACAGTCAAATTTCTGCCGTCTTACAGCATCCGGATCATCCTTCTTTGTATATTGCACTGGCTGACCGCTGGCTGATTGATTTAAAACCGGACTTGCCGGATATGTGGGCTGTATTTGACAGTTGGTTTGATCCAAAGAAAGAAGATTTGATTTCTAAAGACATTCGCCTTCTCACCGCAAAGAATACGGCGATGGCGGATTACGTGTGGCTTCCGGTACAGTTTAAAGAGGACGGCACGCCTTATTTGGAATGGATGGATGAATGGCGTATTGAAGATTTTATATAGAGAGGATTGAATGCCGGATGGAGAAAGAAAAGTTCAAAAATCCACCAGCGTCCTATCGCGCAATTCCATTTTGGGCGTGGAATTGTCAATTAGAACAAGAGGAATTAGAACGCCAGCTCTGCATTTTTAAAGAAATGGGCATGGGCGGCGCCATGATTCACGCCCGCAACGGCTTAGAAACACCCTATATGCAAGAAGCGTTTATGTGTCTTGTACAGGCGTGTCTTCAAAAAGCAAAACAAGAGGATTTATATATTTGGCTTTACGATG
>JAZRHX010000048.1:0-2328 GCA_045644985.1 Clostridia bacterium
CACATATCCAATAAAGATACATGTAAGGAAGGCTACGATGGGCATAATCACACTATTACTAATAAAGTCAAAGAAGTCCAAGAACGCCATGCCGATAATTTTGACATTATCCAGCAAACCATATCCCATAGAAGACAAAGAACCCAATACCAAGACACCGACTAACACAAGCAAACATGTCTTCTTTCTGCCCCAGTGCAATTTATCGCGGAAAATAGATACAACGGTTTCCATCAAAGAAATAGAAGAAGTAAGTGCTGCCAAGAACACCAACAAGAAGAAGGCTATTCCTATAAAAGTTCCGCCCTTCATACTGTTAAATACTTTGGGCAACGTTGCAAACATCAGTCCGGGACCTTTACCCAGCGCAGCAGGATCTCCGCCGGAGAATGCAAATACGGCAGGAATAATCATCAAACCCGCCAAGAAAGCAATACCGGTATCAAAGATTTCAATTTGATGTACCGCAGATTCAATATGCACGTCTTTCTTCATATAAGAGCCATAGGTAATCATAATACCCATTGCCAAAGACATTGAATAGAAAAGCTGTCCCATCGCAGCCAATACCGTAGTCACAGAGAAATGACTGAAGTCGGGTTTAATATAATAAATAATACCCTTCCCAGCTCCCGGCATACATGCTACGTAAATGGCGATAATCAAAGTAAGGGCAACCAATACCGGCATCAACCATTTACTTACTTTCTCCACGCCCTTTTCTACGCCCAGCATTACAATTAAAGCCGTAATGCCCACAAACACACAGAACCAAATCATAGGTTCAGCAGTTTGTGTGATAAAACCGTCAAAATACCCCTCTCCGGTTGTGGCCAATGCATCTCCGGAGGCAAAAGCAACCAAATATTTAATAACCCAACCGCCGATAACAGAATAGTAGGGAAGAATAATCATCGGTACGATAGATGCCAAATATCCAACAAAGGCATATTTCTTATCCAGAGACCGAAAAGCGCCAATCGCACTAAGACCGGTCTTACGACCCAATGCAATTTCCGCCGCCATCAAAGCAAAGCCAAATGTAACAGATAAAATTAAATAGGTCAGCAGGAATATACCGCCACCATACTTTGCCGCTAAATAAGGGAAACGCCAAATATTACCCAAACCTACTGCAGATCCGGCAGCTGCCAGCACAAAGCCGATCTTACCGGTAAAACTACTTCTGTTGTCACTCATATAATAACTCCTTCACCAACATTCAATAAAGAACTTTGCCATTATGCCACATTTTACCCAAAAACTCAACACTGTTTCCGTTTAAGGCGAATATCATCCCCGCAGAACGGAAGTACGTCAAAAGCGCCCAATACACGGGACGCCACCCGTTCCCCGTACGTATCAAACAGAATCTTGGGTGTCATATTCGTTGTAATAATGGTCTTACACGGGCGATTTCGTCCGTTCATTTCTCGTGTATTCAGAATTTCCAACACTTCTTCATATCGTGTGGCGGTCTGTTTCTCTGTGCCCAAATCGTCAATAATCAGCAACTCAACATTTAAGATTAGATTTCTTAAAGCGAGTAGCGTCTCCTTCTCCTCTTCTCCCGCAAAAGCCGCTGCAGAGAAAGGCTTGAAAAGCGAAGACACCGGCATATATAAAACCGGAAAGCCCTGTTCCAATAATTTCGATCCAATGCAATTACTGAGGAACGTCTTGCCCACACCGCTGCGTCCCACAAACAAAAGATTGGGATAGGTGGGTTCTGTAAAATGCGCCACAAAGTCCTCGCAACGTTCTTTCATCTGAATCATATGGGTTCTGGGGGATACGCCAATACCATATTCTTTGGAATCTACCACATCCGGATAATAACACGCGTTAAACTGTTCAAAAGTATCGGTATTGGAAGGCAAATTCGCCATTTCCCGAAGCTGTTCTGTCATCAGAATCTTGAAACACGCACAGGGTTACCTTCCGGAGGAAGTCTCCACCACACCCGTATCTTGACACAGAGCACAGGTATAACGAGGTTCAAAAGCGTTTTCCTCACATCCAAAGGATTCAAGAAGCTGTTTGCGACGAATGAGCATCTTCCCCAAAGCCCGATCTAACGCAGCACCGTCTGCTCGAAGTAATTCCGGAGACAATTCTTGCATCTTAGATGCAACCCTTACAGGCATCTCTTTCCCCAAGCGGAGATAGCTCTTCCGTATATAAACACTGTTAATCAGTGTCTCCAACTGAGATAGTTCCGGACATTGGGCATACAAAGCGTCTCGTTTCTGCTTCGAATGCTGTTCTGCTTGATTCCTGCGCTGCTCCAAAATCGCATTCACTTTATTTCGAACGGTAGGATTCATG
>JAZRHX010000049.1:0-1870 GCA_045644985.1 Clostridia bacterium
GCCACCTGCGGGCAGAACGGAAATGCATTTCTTTATTTAGAGAACGGGCTAATTGTTCCTCCCTATACCGTGGCAGACCATATTAATTATACAGGAAGACCGGTTTATTTCCCCGGCACGATGAGCGACGGTATGAATCAAGGCGTAGGCAAATACGGTTTTTATCCGCCTTTTTGCGATAATTTTTATTTTATTATAATGGTAGATGCTTATATTCGCCAAACGGGAGACAGGGAAATTTTGCAGCAGATTTACAGCGGTATGCGCCTGTTAACCCGTTTGGAACGTGCTGCAGAATCTTATAATATTGACCGAAATACACAATTATGTGTAAGTGACGAAGAACGTTATACGGTGGACTGGGGGTTTGTAGATGCCGTAAAGAAAAGCGGCGCGCTGACTTTTGCTTCCCTTCTTCGTTATCGGGCACATAGAATTTTGGCAACGCTGTGCCCCGAGAAGGCTTCCTGCTATTTAGAGATTGCGACTGCGATTCAGAATTCACTTTTCGAATTGCTTTATGATGAGAATGCGAATCTTTTCTATTCTGCAACGGGCCTTTGCCACCAACATGACGTTTGGGCCACCGCCTATGCTTTACGGATTGGTCTTTTGGATACCGGGAAGGCGAATGAAGCTTTAGCTGAACTCTACAAAAGCGGTTTGGTCACTACAGAGGGCAGCTACGTGCGCCATGTAATTAAGACGGAAGATGTCAGCGATTCCTGCACTTGGGCATGCACGTTTCTTTGGTACAATTCCTATCAGAACGGAGGATATTGGGCTACGCCCATCGGCTGGTATGCAAGGGCGTTGTACGATTACGATCCACAACTGGGAATCGATATGCTGTCTGCATTTGTAGCACATACAAGCCACCATCAAAATGCAGGTGCACCCTACGAATGGTTGCATCCGGATACCGGTATTACCGACGGTCATCGCTACGGTACGTCCGGAGTCCTTCCCTACGTTGCATTTATGGATTTAGCGTAAAATGCCCGTAATTCTGTAATGTGTGCAGTGGTATCCTAAATCCCCCAAAAAGGGTAGCGTGCTACCCTTTTTACATTATAACGCATACACACAAAAAAGGACCGCTCCAAAAGCAGCCCTTTCATTCATGAATTATATCTTCTTAAATCTTCTTCTGAAGCTTCAAGAGTTTCTCATATGCCGCATCCCAATCTGCAGGGTTCACAGGGGTGTATTCTACAATGGGGAATGATGCACGAACCATCTCACGAGCCTGATCTACAGAAGAAAGCTCGCCAAGACCGATAAGCTGTGTTGCCAAGTTACCAATAGAAGTTGCCTCAACGGGACCTGCATAAACAGGACGGTTGATGGCGCTGGCTGCAAAGCTGCACAACGTCTTCTCCTTGCATCCGCCGCCTACGATATGAAGGGCAGGAATCTTGTATCCCACAATCTCCTCAAGACCTTCAATTGCTTGGCGGTACTTAAGCGCTAAACTTTCCATGACGCAACGGACGATTTCGCCCTTCGTTTCAGGCACTTTCTGACCGGTCTCACGGCAGTAATCCTGAACTTTAACGGGCATATTGTAAGGCTCGAAGAAACGGTCGTCGTCTACGTCGATCAAGGACGCAAAAGGCGTCGCTGCCTTTGCGCCTTCTTCTAACTCGTCGAAGGAAACGTTCTCCCCCTTCTTCTGCCAGTAACGGCGGCACTCTTGGTGAATCCAAAGACCCATAATATTCTTCAAGAGACGTACAGTCTTGTTGATACCGCCCTCATTGGTGTAGTTCAGTGTTCTGGTGGTGTCGTTGATAATCGGAGTATCCAACTCAACGCCCAACAAGGACCATGTTCCGCTGCTCAAGTAAGCACTGCGCTTATCAATAAA
>JAZRHX010000050.1:0-2882 GCA_045644985.1 Clostridia bacterium
GGGATAATGTGATGTTTTTATGCCTTTATTATCTAAACCCATATCTTCCGCTTACAGGGTCTTGAAACAAGGGGGAAAACGGCGGCTGCGCACAGGTAGAAAATGCAGCAACGTGTCGAGCCCGCAAGTGGCAAAGAAGCCGATGATTTGGGTAGTTTTTGTGTGTTTGTGCACAAGAAAACCTCCTTCGATACGATATGGGCGAAGGAGGTTTGTTGTTCTATTTCCTGACGGATTAGATGTCTACACCCAGCAATTGTTTTGCCAAGATGCCTACCAAGAAGGAGATTGCGGCTACGCCGACGCTGATTAAGGTCATTTCCCAGAAGCGGGAGCCGAATTTCAGGTCTTGGGCTACAGAAGTGTAGTAGGTAAATCCCGCAATGATTAAAACAATAATGCCAATCATCACACTCAGGGCGATTAAGGGATGGGAGAGTAATAGATATGGCGTTATCAAGGCGACGACTGTAAGCAAATAAGCAATACCGGTGTAGGTGCAGGATTTAAAGGCATCTTTCCGACCCTCGCTTTTGGCAGAGAGAAATTCGCTGGAAGCCATGGAGAAGGTTGCGGAAATACCTACGATCAATCCGGAGAGGGCTACTAATTTGGTGTTCTGCAGGGCAAAGGTGAAACCGGCAAGGCTTCCTGCAAGCTCAACTAATGCATCGGAAAGACCTAATACCATACTGCCTACGTAATGGAGCTTCTCTTCGTCCAACATAGCCAGCAGGGTTGCTTCGTGTTCTTCTTCCTGTTCCTTGATTTGAATGCTTTCCGGTACTTCTTGGGCAATTAAAGCGTAATTCTCTTGGGCGATGCCTTCGCCCCGCTCCATGAGTTTCACGGCAAAGGTAAAGCCTAATGTTCTGGCAATCAGCGTGTATTTGAATACTTTGGCTTTCTGAGGCTTCATCTCGATTCCGGTGTACTTCTTCCAGATTTCGTGGTGTGCCAATTCTTCTGCACTCAGACGTTCCAGGGCCTTTTTATTTTCTTCGCCTTTAGCAAATCTGGCAATTTTCTTATAAACTTCACTTTCTGTGCGCTCGTTTTGCTGCATTTTGCGAATGATGGCAAGAGCTTGTTCGGATATTTGTTTCATCGTGTTATGCACCTCCAAATGCTATTTGGAGTATACTGCTTTTTTGGGTGGTTGTAAATACTGCAGAATATGTATTATAATCAATCACAAAATCTTACAGGTGGTGTACAGGCAGATGCATTTTACCCAGGCCAAAACTATTCTTTCGGCGAAAAACGGCATCAATCTCTATCGCGGTTGCAGCCACGGCTGTATTTACTGCGATAGTCGGTCTGCCTGCTACCAAACGGGCCATCCTTTTGAGGACGTGGCGGTAAAGGAGAACGGTCTTGCCCTTTTGGAGCAGGCGCTTTGCCGCAAGAAGCGGCCTTGTATGATTGGTTTTGGCTCTATGAGCGATCCTTATATGCACTGTGAAAAGGAGCTGGGCTACACCCGGCGGTGCTTGGAGCTGGTTGTGAATTTCGGTTTTGGTGTGACGCTGCGGGAAGGCAACCGGGAATATTTCTATGCACAACTGGATCGGCGTTTTGGGGACGCATACGTGTGTCCGTCTCCGCGAGAAGACAAGTTGCGGGCTATTCTGGGTGAACAACGCAAACCGGAGGAAATATTTGCTTATTTGAATGATTTTCCGGAGAAGTACGAGCAGATAAGGCTGGTGTAGGGTGAGGGGATAGTGTGTACATTTTTGTTTTTTTCTAAAAAATGTGTTGACTTTGTGCACACGGTTGCATACAATAATAGTAACAGTGTTGCCTGACGTCGTTGTATGTTGGGGACCAAGCTGAGTGGATTTCCAACTCAGCTTTTTACTTTTTATGGGGGAATTTATATGGAACTAAAGTGTCCACTTACTTATGAGGAGCAAGTAGATAAATTGCAAGCTCACGGCATATTGATTCCAAATAGGGAGTCGGCGAAAGCGATATTGAGTAAAGTAAGTTATTATAGACTTACCGGGTTTGCTTTGGAATATAGAACAGATCCACGAAAAAGTGATTACATACAATCTGTCTCCATTGAACAGATATACAGAATTTACCAATTTGATGTCAATTTGCGAGACATTCTTCGTAAGTATATTGAAATTGCAGAAGTTTACTATCGAACGCAAATTTCTTACGGTTTTTCTATGGCTAAATGTCTTCAACCACCTCACGAACAGCATTATGATGCCAATAATTTTTACCATAAAAGTGCCTATCTGTCTGTTATGGATAGCTTGAAGAAGGAAACAGGGTACAATCATGACAGTTTGATTGTACGGCATCATCAGCGTAAGTACGGAGGGAAGATGCCTTTGTGGGTTATTGTGGAACTATTGTCTTTTTCTAATCTGTCGAAACTGTATAATTCTATGTATATAAGTGAGAAACGAAAAATTGCAGATGCTGTGGGCACGGGATATGAAGTGTTGGAGAACCATCTGCATTGTTTGTCTGTGCTTAGAAATAAATGTGCGCATGCGGCACGGTTATATAATTGCACTTTTAATCCTCCCGCACGACTTCCTTCTGGATTTTTGCGCAAGAATCCAACCGTTAAGAACGATACGTTGTTTGCATACGTTTTAGTTTTGTTGGCGCGTTTGCCTGAACGTGAATTAAAAACAGGATTGGTGACCGCAATTTTGGCAGTATTAGAGAATTACACCGGGGAAGTCGACCTATCTCTTTGTGGTATACCTGAGAATTATGTAAATGTATTATCTAAATATTTGTAGATGTTTTGGACATATAGAAAAATTTTTTCACATATGTCCAATTTTTGGATATATACAGAAAAATTTCGCTATATGTCCAAAGTGATTTGCGTCAACTGAGTTTCGCAG
>JAZRHX010000051.1:0-3588 GCA_045644985.1 Clostridia bacterium
CATCGATTCTTCTAACAATTCCTGTTGCTTTCATATATCCATTTCTCCTTAAAGTACAAATTGTAATAGTAGTATTTGTAAAATAAGGAGATTTATACTAACTCGTTTATTTTTTCTTTCGGCTCATTTTATTCAGTAGCACATATCCTGCGATCAGCAACAGCACTGTACCGCCTACAATAGCGTACATAGCGCCGATGCTGACTTGATGATCAAAGAAATAAAAATTGAAATCCACGGTGTCTTTCATTCCGTTAATAGCTTCTTTTGGAAAACCCACGCGCTCCATTTCACGAAAGACACCGCCCATGGCATGGTTGCGCACTAGAGACGTTCCGTAGGTGCCCGGAAGGAACGCAATTACCTTCTGCAGGGCGGGGGAGAATTGTGAAATAGGCATATACGCACCACAAATAAAACCGTAGCAGGAACTGACAATGGAACCCACTGCAGAAATCTGCCCCTGTGTAGACAAGAAGAAATTGATGATACTGGAGAGGGCCGTTCCGAAAGTTACCAGTAAGAACACATCTAAACTCAGCAGAATAACGTCCAATGCGCTCATATAAAAGCCCATAATGCCCATATAGGCAAGACACAGCCCCATGGCCACAAAACAGATGATTAGCGTGGACAAAAGGGAAGCGAAATAATAGCCCAAAGAGAGCGTAGATCTTCTTGCAGGCGTCACGGTTAAATCCCGGATGCTGCCGCTTACTTTATCTTGTACCATCAACAGATTGGAACAAAAAGCCACCGTAACACAGGAGACTGCCAGGATAGAGGAGGCCAGCTGCGCACTGACGCAGCCGTTAATCAAATCCTCTGCCATGGTTAAACCTTCAGGCAGAGCCGATAAGAAACTGTCTTTGTACACGTTCCCTAAGAACGTAGCGTACAAAACCAACAAAATGCCGGGTGTGATTAAGGCGGTGAAGAACATCCCTTTATCTTTAAAGAATAATTTCACGTTTCTTTTAATTAAAGCAAACAGTACGTTCATTCTTTCCCACCTCCCGGTAAATTTTTGCCCGTAGCTGCCAGAAAGACGTCATCCATCTTTCCCTTTGTTACTTCAAAATTGGTGAAAAGCGCCGGATGATTCTGAATCAAAGTTGCCACCCGCGCGGTACTGGGCACTTCGATTCGGAAAGCATCCCGTAAAGGCGTATAAGGAAGCCCCAGCTTCGACACTTGAATCTCATCCACATCGTACAAAGTAATATAATCCATTGTATATTGATTCTTTAATTCCAACGGCGTCCCTTTGGCGACAATCCGTCCGCTGTCTAAGATGATCACGTAATCTGCATCCGCAGCTTCCTCCATATAATGGGTGGTGAGGAAGACGGTCAAGTGTTCCTTCTGCCGAAGGTCACTGATAACGTCCCATAAAATCTTTCTTGTTTGCGGGTCCAAACCGGTGGTGGGCTCATCTAAGATAAGAATCTTAGGATGATGTAAGAGGGCGCGGGCAACGTCAATGCGACGCCGTTGTCCGCCGGAAAGTTTGCCTAAAGTGCGTTTTAGTAAATCCTTAAAATTCAGCAGCTCTCCCAGCTCGTTTAGTCTTTGGGTAAAATGTTTCCCGTATATTCCATATAAAGCGGCTCTGCTGGCCAAATTATCATACACAGTCAAGGATTTATCCAAAACGGATTTTTGAAATACCACACCAAATTGGGGCTTAATCCAATCGGGATTGCAATCTATGTCAGTTTCATTAATGAGAATCTTGCCACTGTCTTTCGCCAATTGTCCGCACATCATGTTGATGGTGGTGGATTTCCCCGCGCCGTTTACGCCTAAGAACGCAAAAAACTCACCTTCTCTTACGCAGAAACTTAAATCTTGCACAGCGCAGATGTCCCCGAAAGATTTGTTTAGGTGCTGAATTTCAATAATATTCTTCATACATAAAGCCTCCTGCCGAGTATTGTACAAAAAAGGAATGGGGAAGTCAACTTTTCATTAGCATTTTACCGGGCGCGCCCATATCCTATCTATAAGACATTGATTTCAGGAGGTTTTATGAACCTTGCTCAAATAGAACCGGGAAAGACAGCGATTGTGGAGGACATTAACGTCCAGGGGCCTATGGCGCGCAGACTTCAGGACTTGGGTCTTGCGGTGGGAATGGAAATTACCTGTGTAGGAAGAAGTCCCTTGGGAGATCCCTCCGCTTATTTAATACTGGGTAGCGTATTTGCACTGCGTAAGAAAGACTGCGCCCAAATTACGGTTAGGAGGTGTCTGTAGAATGGCAGAAACCTCCAAAACCATTGCCTTCTGTGGCAATCCCAACGTGGGGAAGAGCACCCTTTTCAACGCCCTTACAGGTCTTCATCAGCATACGGGCAATTGGCCGGGGAAAACGGTGGAAAGTAGCCGGGGCACCATGACGGCAGGGGGGAAGATCTATCATTTGATTGATTTGCCCGGCACTTATTCTTTAACTGCAAAGTCTCCCGAAGAAGCGGTTACCCGTGATTATATTTGTTCGGGAGAAGCGGATTTAGTGGTAGTAGTATGCGACGGTACGTGCCTGTCCCGCAATCTGATTCTGGCACTTCAGGTGTTACAAGTGACGCGCCGGGTAGTTGTTTGTGTAAATTTAATGGACGAAGCTCGCAAGAAAGGCATTTCCGTCGATTTAGAACAGCTTTCGGCTTTGATGGGTGTTCCCGTGGTCGGAACGGAAGGAAGACGGCGAAGTTCCGTTCGAAATTTAGCAACATGCATTTTGCAAAGCGTTAGACAAGAAGAAACACCAATCGTTGCCGCTCCCGTTCAGTCCTTCGCCCGGGAAAGTAAGCGGATTGCCGGTCTGGTGGAGACACGTTCTCGTTCGCCTTTGGAAGAGCGGGATCGGAAGGTGGATAAAGTGCTTACGGGAAAGTTTTGGGCTTATCCTATTATGGTGCTTTTGCTGGTGAGCATTTTGTGGATCACCATTGAAGGTGCGAATTACCCCTCTCAATGGTTGGCTACTCTGTTTAATTGGTGTCAAGGTAAGATGCTTGCCTGTATGAAGGCTTTACACGCTCCGGTTTGGTTGTCCGGTTTTTTAATGGAGGGCTGTGTTGCCACCTTGCTCCGAGTGGTGTCGGTAATGCTGCCACCTATGGCGATTTTTTTCCCCCTTTTCACGCTGTTGGAAGATTTCGGCTATCTGCCGCGCATCGCTTATAATCTGGACCGCCCCTTTGCCCGTTGCGGTGCCTGCGGGAAGCAAGCTCTCACCATGTGCATGGGACTTGGATGTAACGCTTCGGCTATTGTGGGATGCCGGATTATTGATTCTAAACGAGAACGGATTCTGGCGATGCTGACGAATAATTTTATGCCCTGTAACGGTCGATTTCCTTTACTAATTACGCTGATTCCTCTTGTTTTTATTGGTCTTCCTGTAGAAAGTGGATGGGCGGGTGCTATTATTCTTGCCGGATTTATTTGTTTAGGCATCGCCATGACTTTTGTTTGGACTAAAATATTATCCTGTACCTTGCTTTCCGGCGAACCAATATCTTTTGTTATGGAATTGCCGCCTTATCGGAAGCCGGCTTTCGCACAAACCATTGTGCGCTC
>JAZRHX010000052.1:0-6583 GCA_045644985.1 Clostridia bacterium
CGTATCCGGCGAAGTTTTCCCCGTAGGTCGATACGCCTATATCTACCGGGGTTAATGGGTCTAGAAGGATTTTTTGTAGGACAAAGGTGTTGAACCTTTAATCTGCTTGAATACTTTGATGAAATAAGATACGTTATTAAATCCGCAGTCAAAGGCTACGTCCATAATACTTTTGTTGGTGGAAAGCAGCATCCGTTCTGCTTGGTTGACGCGGACAAAGTTTAGGTATTCCTTGAAACTCTTACCGGTGATAGCTTTGAAACTGCGGGAGAAATAACTGTAACTGACGTTTAGTGTAGTACAACATTTTTGCGCATCAATCTCTTCTCCGTAGTGGTGGTTGATATAGTAAATGGTTTTGTAAATGCGGGCGGTATTCTCGCCGCTTCCCCGCAAACCCTCGGGATCTTCTTCGTTTTGGAAAATGTCCCGCAGAATTTCCAAAACAATTTGGAAACCGCCAATCTTTAGGGATAAATCACGGCAGGGGTCGCTACTGGTGAAAAGGGTGATTTGTTTCTCAAAAGCTTCCCGAATAGGGGAATTCTCTAATTCTTCCTTGGTCCAATGGCATTTGCCACCTTCTAATACAAGGCGAAGCAGATATTCCGCAGCCCGGTCTTTGGAAGCAAGCTCGTAGAGCACGGATGGCTTGATCATGAGCACGTAGTAGCGATTCCAATCTGTTTCCCGGGACACAATTCGGTGAATAGTATTGGAACGAAAAAGCATTAAATCTCCTTGTTTCACAAGGAAATGTTGCTCATTTACGTAGAAATCGTGGTTGCCCGCGGTAACGTAAATCATCTCCACAGCTTCGTGAATGTGACTGTGTGTTGCGATGCTAAACCGAGGAACGCCGTGCATAAAGAAATGGGTGCCGTTCTCGGATAGATATGTAGATTCTGCTTCGATAAAATACTCGCTCAAGAAAATGCTCCTTTTAATGTTTTCAATTGAATGGCAAATTTTTTTTATTTTTCAACAAAAACATTGTATCATATAATCATTTAAAATGGTACTATTATTTTATCTTGTAGAAAATGAGGAGGTTCGCTTATATGCGTTTTTTATCATTGCTGTTATTATTATGTTTGTGCATTACCTTTGCGGTAGGCGCAGGCAGTGTACCGGTGGAGGCGGAGGCATTTGATGCCCGGAATTTCACGCTCACCCATTTGACTGCTACAGATGCAGTGGGGAGAACGCTACCCTCGATTTCCGGCTATAAGAGTGACAAATACGTAGGTGTGTTCTATTTCTTGTGGCACGGTCAGCGCATAAGCGGAACACGTAGTGACACGGTTCGAAACGTAACGGAATTGCTTAAGACGAATTATAAAGATTTGTTCAGTAAAGATCCGAAGAACGAAGTTGTACCTCAAAACGCGTGGCTTCACGTTGCAGAGCCTTTGTACGGATACTATCATAGCCAGGACGAATGGGTCATGCGTAAGCATATTGAACTGTTTATTGCCGCCGGCGTGGATTTTGTTATGTTTGATTTGACAAACGGTTATTATTACAAAGAACCATTGAACTTGTTTATGGAATTGCTTCTTGAGTACAAAGAAGCCGGTTGGAAAGTGCCGCAAGTGTCTTTCTATCTGTGGATTGACGGAAATAATTTGGCGAAGCGACTTATGAAGACCATTTACGGCAAGGCAGAATACAAAGATTTGGTGTTCTATGGAAACAGCAGCAAACCAATCTTAGCGGCATCCATGGATATGGATACGCAAGGTAGAGCTTCTCTGGTAGACAAAGAGGTGAAGGCTTTCTACGATGTGCGTCAGTGTGACGTATCCTATGGTAAAGAGCACCCGTTGTTATGGCCGTACTGGCAGTATAAGCGGGATTGGAATGTATACAAGGATATGGTGAATGTATCCGGTGCCCAAGCCAAGGCGGCATTCAGTTTTGCTTATGAAGCGCCGTCAGGATATAACAAAAATGAAGTTCACGGCAGAGGCTGGTCTTCTGCAAACCCGTCAAACGGAAATATTGAAGCAATCCTTCGGGGAGATAACATTCAAGAGGGTTGGGATAATGCGATTGCCAAGAATCCCGATATTGTCTTTGTATGCGGATGGAATGAGTGGGTTGTTCAGAAAGCATTTTTATCCAATGGAGAACCTCATTATACGGATAATTTCTCCGTGGAATTCTCCAGAGATATTGAAATGTTGAAGACGCCTACTTATGTGTCGGATGGGAAAGGCGGATACAAAGAAGAGGGCTTCGGCGATAATTATTATTTGCAACTGGCGTATAATATTCGTCGATTCAAAGGTGTAGCGGCACAAGGGAATAAAGCCGATGCACCGGAGAAGGTCACCATTGATATTAACGGAAACCTTTCTCAGTGGAATCAGGTTAAGGAAACCTATTTGGCGCTTTCTACCAATAAGAAAGCTCGGGATTATGCGGGATTCTATACCAATTTGACCTATAAACAGGCTGCGCCTGATAACATTATTGATAACGTGCAGGTGACCTATGATACGAGCAACATTTATTTCAAAGTGACTGCTACAAAGAATATTACAAGTTATAAGAAGGGCGCGACCAATTGGATGAATTTACTCATTGGTGTAGAAGGTTCTAATAAGGCTTCTTGGTCTACTTTCAATTATGTAATTAACCGAAATCCGGGAAGTAACGGAAAGACGTCTGTGGAGCATTTTACAAAGAACAACACTTGGGAATTGGCTTCTTCCGGTGATGCCTCCTATAAGGTATCCGGTAAAGTTCTCCAAATTTCGGTGCCCAGAAGTGTACTTGGTATTACGAAAGACGGTTTCAGCTTGACATTTAAGGTGGCTGACGGTATTGCAAATCCGGACAATATTTTGGATTACTATGTATCCGGAGACGCGTTCCCTGTAGGTCGTTATGCGTACGCTTATCATACTTCGTCTTCTTCTGTGTCAAAGCCTACCGATAACACGCAAACACCTTCCAAAACGCCCGACGGAACTGTGCGTACACAAGCTCCCGAGACAACTCCGGGTGCAGGAATACCAACAGAAGACGCTACACCAAATGCCGATGAAGGCGGTAAGGATTATAGTCTTGCCATTGGTCTTGGTATTGGGGGGACTGTGGTGGTTGTGGCAGGTGCGGTCATTGCCGTTGTTTTGATAAGGAAACGTAAGAAAGAGGTATAACAAAATGAAGCAATATATTGATGCAATACGGACCTACTCTGCTAAAACTTATCATAAGATGGTACGGGATCCCAAAGGGTATTTAAAATATCCTTTTATTGTTCCCGGAAGTGAAAGCTACGGACATTGCCTGTGGGACTGGGATAGTTGGCTTACGGACATTGCGGTACGGCAGATTATGCTGGATAATGGTGTGGAGGACGAATATTTTACCCGCAGCGAGAAGGGCTGCGTATTGAACTTTTTGGATCTAATGACAGAAGATGGCAGAACGATGATTGTTGCGCTTCCGGATCGCGTGGAACTGTTTGATGAAGGGGGGAATATTCATAAGCCTTGTCTGATTCAACATGCGGCCTTTGTTACGAAAGTACATGGGGAAGACGGCGAATGGCTTCGCCCTTACATGGAGAAATTTGATCGCTTCTTAGGGTATTATATGATGAATTGCCGCCATGAAGCAACGGGCTTATATTTTTGGCTTAATGATACGGCTATCGGCGTAGATAATGACCCTTGTACTTTCTACCGTCCTTTTGGTAGCTCTGCATCTATTTATTTGAACTGTTTAATGTACAAAGAATTGCTGGCAATGGTGTATTTGTGTGACGTTTTACATCTGGACGGAAACAAGTACCAAGGGGCGGCAGATGCACTTAAGAACGCTATCCAAACTTATTTGTGGGATGAGCGAGACGGGTTTTATTACAGTGCGGATTTAAATTTAATTCCTGTAGACCCGAATCTGTTACTCCATTCCGGTGCTCCCAGACATTGGCACTGCTTAATTCAACGGATTGACGTTTGGTCCGGTTTTATGGCTATGTGGGCAGGAATTGCAACCGAAGCCCAGGCCAAGAGAATGGTAGCCCGTATGGAAGATCCCAATACGTTCCGAAGTCCTTACGGGATTCGTTCTTTGTCTAAAATGGAAGCAATGTACAATCCGATTAAGAGCGGCAATCCCTCCTGCTGGTTGGGACCTATCTGGGGAATTGCCAACTGGATGTGTTTTGAAGGGTTGTTAAATTATGGCTATACGGCGGAGGCAAAGAAACTGTGCGAAGATACTATCGGTTTATTTGGTCGAGATATTTTAGCCTGTGGTGAAATGCACGAATACTATCATCCCGAGACCGGAGAGGGACAGAACAATCAAGGTTTCCAAAGCTGGAATTTCTTGGTAAATAATATGATTGCCTGGTATGAGGGGAAATCTTTTGTCCGAGGATTCTAAATAATATTCTTAAATATTTGTCTATCTTTCGGATATAATTCGACTGGTTTTTAAACACTCTGTATGATACAATAATTCTGTACAGAGTGTTGTTTTATTCTGCTATTTTGTGGTTGGAATGATTATTATGTGCTGAAATCTGCAGAGAACTATTTGGCGTGCAGAAAGAAACAAAAAACGTGCAGGAAATCGCAAGCGGGAAAATGGTTTAATAACAATATGAAAGAAGAAAGAGAGGTTCTGCTGTATGAATCGTAAAGCGGAATTGGCGAAGAAACGGGAGAAAACCCAAGTTGGTATTTGGTACAGTACTTGGTACAATTTAGGAGAGAACAATTTCTGGGAACACGGAGGGAATAATCAGGCTGTTTATTACAGACCTCTATTAAAGGACGGCAAGTCTTACGGTATTTATAATTCTCTGGATCGTGAACAGACCAATTTTCATTTGAGAGAAATTGCAAACGCCCAGATTGATTTCATTATTATGGATCAGACAAATTTGGTGGATAATCCTTTTGGTGGTGGATGCATCAATAAGGCCTCTATTGATACGGCGAAAGCAATTCGGGAATGGAATTTAGCAGGCAACCGCCGCATTCGTTACTGCTCCGGTATTGGTGCTTTCGGTACAAAAGAAGATATGGGCCATATTGAATCTGAAGCGAAACTTTTGTGGGAGCGTTACTGCGAACAGGAGTGGGGAACAGAAGATGACCACGTGTTTATCGACGGAAAGCCTTTGTTCGTTATCTTTAATTGCCTTTTCACCGAAGCAGAATGGCGCGAATATCAAGCCACTCATGATACGCCTTATTGTGATCGTTTCACCATTCGTTGCTCCACCGGTCACGTATATAAAGGTACTTACGGGCAATGGGGTTGGGTTATGCCCGATGGTCCTCAAATTGATGAGGACGTAGCGGTGATGATGCCCGGCTGGTACAAATTCCATTTTGTATTGCCTTTTGTATTTCGGGAGCGGGGTGCTTCGTACCGAAATAGCTGGAAGACGTTACTGGCATCGGATATTACACCGAATTATGTTGTAATTAACTCTTTTAATGAATATGCGGAACATACAGCCGTATTTACGGCCTCTACCCACGAGTTTCCCGAGGATTATCCCATCGAAGGATGGATTGACGAAGACGGAAATCCGGCCCCTTCTCTTTATTGGGATATTACAAAGCAGTATATTGCTAAATATAAAAATGGCGATGTGGAATGATTGGACAGAAAGCAGGTGCATAAGTAAATGAAGAAGATGATTATGAGACAAGTTAGTTTATTGTTAGTACTTGTGATGGCTTTGGGTATGTTATGGGGATGCGGTGGCGCGTCGGAACCGGCTACGGATCCCACGGCGACTCAAGCAGGGGATGCCACCCCGGATGAGAATCCTACGACTGGTAATCCTACCTCCGGTAGTGCCAATACACCAAAGCCTACCGGAAATGCCACGGCAAAGCCCACCTCCGGCAGTAATGCTACGGTATCACCCACCCAGATCCCGGTAGATAATTCCTATGAAGGTCAACGCAAGAGTGCAAAGATCGGTATTTGGTACAGCATTTGGTACGATTTGAAAGAAACGGATTCTATGTGGGATACCAGCGGGCGGAAATCAAAAGATTATGCAGGTGATCCGATCTATTACAGACCGTTGCTTTCCAACGGTACCTATGGGAAATACGCCTCCAGCGATGAGACGGAAATTAAGTTCCATTTGGAACAAATTGCAGATGCGCAAATTGATTTTTTGATTTTTGATCAGACCAATACGATTATGAACGGTAATGGGCAACTTCTTGCTAATGCCACCAAGACGGCCAAGGCTATTATGAATTGGAACAAGGCAGGCAACCGCAAGATTCAATATTGTTCCGGTATCGGTGCGATGGCCACAAAAGACGATATGGCGCATATTGAGTCTGAAGCAAAGCTTTTGGTAGAACGCTTCTTAAATCATAAATCTGGCTTGGGTTCAAAAGATCACCATGTTTACGTAGATGGGAAACCGTTGCTGATCATCTTCAATGACTATTTTACCGAGGCGGAATGGAAATCCTATCAAAAGACCCACAGTACGCCATATGCAGATCAGTTTACCATTCGTTTTGCAAAGGGTCATGTACGGCAAGGTCAGAAAGGTTTCTGGGGCTGGGTTATGCCT
>JAZRHX010000053.1:0-2893 GCA_045644985.1 Clostridia bacterium
TTTGCCCGCTCGATATAAAGCTCACCGGAGAAAGCAACTTTCCGCTTGCCCATTTCCGGATTCTCCGGATTCACGTCCGCCTCAAACTCCTCTACCTGTCCTTCAGGATAGTTGTCAATCACCAAACGAATGGGATCCAAAACCGCGGAAGCACGAGGTGCAACCTTGTTCAAATCATCGCGAATGCAGTATTCAAGCAAGGAATAATCTACGGTACTGTTGCTGGTAGAAACGCCAACGGTTTGAATGAAATTCTTAATGGAATTAGGCGTATAACCGCGGCGGCGAAGTCCGCACAGCGTAGGCATTCTGGGGTCGTCCCATCCTTGCACAATGCCGGTTTCCACCATTTGACGAAGGTAACGCTTACTCATCATGGTGTAAGTTAAATTCAAACGGGCAAATTCCGTCTGATTGGGCGCCGGATCAAAAGGACCGCACTTCTCTACAACCCAGTCATACAAAGGACGGTGGTCCTTAAACTCGATACTGCAAAGAGAATGGGTAATCCCCTCAAATGCATCCTCCAAAGGATGAGCAAAATCGTACATAGGATAAATGCACCAATTGTTGCCAGTCTTATGGTGATGGGCATGGAGAATTCTGTAAATAACAGGGTCGCGCATATTCATATTAGGGCTTGCCATATCAATCTTGGCACGAAGTACCCGAGAACCGTCTTCAAACTCCCCTGCTTTCATGCGGGCAAATAAATCCAAGTTCTCCTCTACACTGCGGTCTCTGTACGGGCTGTTCTTACCGGGTTCCGTCAAAGTGCCACGGTACTCCCGCACCTCGTCAGGACTCAGTTCGCACACGTAGGCAAGGCCGCGTTTAATCAGGGACACGGCACATTCATACATGCGGGTAAAATAGTCGGAAGCATAATACACGTCTCCCGCCCAGTCGTAACCCAACCAGTGAATATCCTCTTTAATGGCATCTACGTACTCTGTGTCTTCCTTACTGGGGTTGGTGTCGTCAAAACGAAGGTTACATAAACCGCCGTATTTCTCCGCCGTACCGAAGGCAATGCACAAAGCCTTGGCATGTCCAATATGGAGATAGCCGTTAGGCTCCGGTGGAAAACGGGTGTGTACGGTCTTTCCGTAATAACGTCCGCCTTCTTTCAGGTCCTCATCAATCATATCATGAATAAAGTTCGTATTGTTCTCCATCTCTGTTAGCCTCCCAGCATGTCGATGCCGATTTCAATTCGACGAATGGTTTCTGTCTGTCCTAAAATTTCCGCAAGTTCTGTTGCGCCGCCCGGGCTTACGTCACGGCCGGAAAGCGCCGTACGAAGGGGCCACAAAAGTTGACTGTTCTTCATTTCAATGGTGCCGGCAAGACCGCAAATCTCACCATACAAATCGTTGGAAGCCCATACACCTTTGTAATTCCGGAAGAAACGGAGTAACTCTTTCAGAGCGGTCAAGGAATTCTCCTCGTCCGTCTTCATCTTCTTGTGGCAGAACAGGACTGTGTCGTAATCCGGTAAATTGCCAAAGAAGGAAATACGCTCCGGAATATCGCTTAAAATAACCGTTCTGGGTTGTACCAAAGAAGCAACCTTCGTCATCACCGCATCATTTTCCGTCAATTCCTCGCCCAAGCCCTCAATCAACCAAGGCTTCGCAGCCTCTAAGAAAGACTCCGGGCTCATGCGGCGGATATATTCCCCGTTCATCCATTTGAGCTTCTCAATATCGAAGATCGCAGGAGATTTGGAAAGACCGTCTAAGTTGAATGCCTTCTCCAATTCCGCCAAAGTGAAGAACTCTTCACTACCCCCCGGGCTCCACCCAAGAAGTGCAATATAATTCAAAATTGCCTCAACCAAGTACCCCTTGTCCACCAAATCCAAGAAAGAAGCATCACCGTTTCGCTTGGACAGCTTCTGATGGGCATCCTTCATAATAGGAGGTAAGTGGATATAGGTGGGAATTTCCCAACCAAAAGCCTCGTACAACTTATTGTACTTCGGCGTAGAAGACAAATACTCATTACCGCGAACCACGTGGGTAATCTTCATCAAGTGATCATCTACCACGTTGGCAAAGTTATACGTAGGAAGTCCGTCAGACTTCAAAAGCACCTGATCGTCTAAGGTCTTATTCTCTACGGTAATATCACCGTAAACAAGGTCACTGAAAGTCGTAGTGCCGTCAATGGGCATCTTCTGGCGGATTACGTATGGAATCCCCGCCTTCAAATTCGCCTCAATCTCTTCTTTTGACAAATCACGGCAATGGCGATCATAGTTAAAAGAAGCCCCCAACTGGCTGTCCCCGGTCTTCAAGGAGTCCAAACGCTCCTTGGTGCAGAAGCAGTAATAAGCATGTCCGCTTTCTACCAACTTCACCGCATACTCTTTATATAAATCACGGCGCTGGCTTTGGATATAAGGGCCGTATGCCCCTTCCTTGCCGGGACCTTCGTCAAAACCGATGCCGGTCAGCGCCAAAGTATTAAACACAGCGTCCATGGCGCCCTCTACGTAACGCTCTTGGTCTGTATCCTCAATACGAAGCACAAAGGTACCTCTATTTACCCGTGCAATTAAATACTCATATAAACATGTACGGAGATTTCCGATATGCATATAGCCCGTCGGGCTGGGTGCAAAACGTGTTCTAACATTCTCCATGAAAAATTCCCCTTCCGGTGGTAAAATATTCATTCGATTATCATAGCGTATTATAGGTCAAATGTCAAAGCATTTTCACAAATTCTTCCTCTGAAATCACAGGAATTCCCAGTTGCTGCGCCTTGGTTAATTTACTGCCCGCATCCATCCCCGCAAGAACGTAATCCGTCTTAGCAGAAACAGAGGAAGAACAGTGGCCTCCCCGGTCTTCAATGAGTTTCTGGGCTTCCGAACGCTTCATCG
>JAZRHX010000054.1:0-11503 GCA_045644985.1 Clostridia bacterium
GATTCTTGCCGATATGGGCAGCGGTGTTGGCAGCATTGGGGCGGAGATTGACCCTGCATGGAAATATCTGCGTCCGGCGGGATTCGGGGGTAAAATGGTTCGAAATGATGATTTTATTTGTGCCGGGTTACGCAACAAACATTGACAGAATATGTAATTTAAAGTATAATACACTTGCCTTCGATGAAACGAGAGATTAGAGAGAGGAAAGAAGTCGATGGGAATTGTAAATTTTTGGAATCAAATGATAGCCAACCCCCTATTGTTCATTGCTGTTGTAATGACTTTGGGGGTTATTTTAGTGAATGGATGGACGGATGCGCCTAACGCCATTGCGACTTGTGTTGTGACTCGATGTATGCCTCCCCGTGCGGCGATTCTAATGGCGGCGGTATTTAATTTTCTGGGCGTTTTCGTTATGACGCTGGTCAATGCTACCGTAGCAGAAACCATTACCAAGATGGTGGATTTCGGTAACGATCCGGATAAAGCCATTATTGCATTGAGCGCGGCACTTTTTGCTATTGTGCTTTGGGCAACGCTTGCATGGGTGTTTGGTATTCCTACCAGCGAAAGCCATGCACTGATTGCCGGTCTTACGGGCAGTGCGATTGCCATTCACGGAAGTTTAGCCGGTGTAAACGGTGGCGAATGGGTGAAAGTTCTTTATGGAATTGGTATTTCCGTTGTGTTAGGCTTCGGCCTTGGATGGCTTACCTGTAAGTTGGTTACACGACTATTTTACCATGCCAACCGTCCCAAAACGGAACCCTTCTTCCGTGGTGCTCAAATTGCGGGCGCCGCATCTATGGCTTTTATGCACGGTGCGCAAGATGGACAGAAATTTATGGGTGTTATTCTGCTTTGTGTCTATATGTCTAAGGGCGAGGCACTTCCGTCGGATATTCATATCCCTATTTGGCTGATGATTGTTTGCTCCGTTGTGATGGCGGCGGGAACGGCTATGGGCGGCAAGAAAATTATTAAGTCTGTGGGTATGGATATGGTGAAGTTGGAAAAATACCAAGGCTTCTCCGCGGATATTGCAGCCTCCGGCTCTCTTTTGCTGTGTTCGGTATTTAGCTTGCCTGTATCCACCACCCACGCAAAGACTACTTCGATTATGGGTGTGGGTGCGGTAAAAAGGATTTCTGCCATTAATTTTGGCGTTGTGAAAGAAATGGTCTTGACTTGGGTGCTTACGTTCCCGGGCTGTGGATTGGTTGGCTTTTTGATGACGAAGTTATTTATGTTAATATTTGCGTAAGAGAAAGGATGAAGCATGATGGCTAAAGGAGATAAATTTTATTTTGATAATTTTGTGGAAACTACAAAAATTTCTAAGGAAGCAGCGGAGTATTTGGTGATGTGTTTGGAGAATTATAATCCGGACAATATTGAGGAAATGCTGAAGAATATGCATGAAATTGAGAACCGTGCGGACATAAAGAAACATGAAATGAGCGAAGCTCTTATAAAGGCATTCGTGACACCGGTAGATCGGGAAGACTTAGCCATGCTTAGTCACAATTTGGATCAAGTGACGGATCGTATTGAGGAAGTTTTGCAAAAATTCTATATTTATAATATCCAAACTGTGGAGCCATCCTCTATTGAATTTGCCCGTAAACTGGTGCATTCTTGCGAATTGCTTTGTGAGCTGATGGCGGAATTTGAGAACTTTAAGCGTTCTAAGAAGATTAACTCCTTAATTATTGCGCTGAATGACGTAGAAGAAGAGTGTGACCAAATGTTCTTGACTTCTATGCGAGCTATTTCTAAGAATCCGGTAGATGCTTATACGGCCATTTCTCTTTGTAAGATTTATGACTGTTTTGAAGCTTGCGCAGATGCTTGTGAACATGCCAGCGAGTGCGTGGGCACGGTTATTATGAAGAATACGTAAATTCACAAAAATATCATAAATTTGTAAAAAACACTTGACATCTCCCCCCGGTTTGCACCATAATGGGGGAGATTATTTGTTTACAATCGATTTTGATGTAAGGAGAAGAACAAAATGAAGAAAACAAAATCCATTGTTACGGTAATTGCTGTTTTGGCAGTGCTTGCGCTGGCAATCGGTGTTGCTGTAAGTGGCATTGACACAGTGGCTACATACTGGGCATTAATTCCTCCGGTTGTTGCTATTGGTCTTGCCTTAATTACAAAAGAGGTTTATTCCTCTTTGTTTATCGGTATTGTAACCGGCGCGATTTTCGCCAGTGGTGGATCGTTCACGAAGGCTACGGATCACGTCGTCAGCGACGGCTTAATCAGTGCTATTTCTGGAACGGCCGGTATTTTTCTGTTCTTGGTTATTCTGGGCATTATCGTTGCTTTGATTAACCGGGCGGGTGCTACTGCAGCCTTTGGTCGTTGGGCGAAGACCCATATTAAGTCCAGAGTGGGTGCGCAGATTGCAACTTTTATCCTGGGTGTTATGATTTTTATTGACGACTATTTCAACTGCCTGACCGTAGGTTCCGTTATGCTTCCCGTAACGGACAGCCACCGTATTTCCCGGGCAAAACTCAGTTACTTGATTGATGCTACGGCAGCACCGATTTGTATGATTGCCCCCATCAGTTCTTGGGCGGCAGCCGTTTCCTCTTATACAGAAGGAACGCATCTTGAAGGCGTGTCCGGTATTGAATTGTTCATTAAGGCGATTCCATACAACTTCTATTCTTTGCTTACATTGGTGTTTGTTGTTGCGATTGTTGTTATGAAGGCGGATTACGGCCCCATGCGCCGCCACGAACTTAATGCCATTGAGAACGGCGATTTGTTCTCCACAGACGAACGTGTAGATGGAGAGGAGTATGAGAGTAATTCTAGAGGTCGCGTGGTTGATTTGATTCTGCCGGTTATCATTTTGGTGATTGTATCCGTATTGGGTCTTGTTTATATCGGCGGCTACTTCGGCACGGATTTCTGGGGTGGTACGGATTACAAGGGTGACATTATTGGTGCTTTTGGTAATACAGATGCAACCGTGGGTCTTCCCTGGGGTGCATTGCTTGCGCTGATTGTAGTTATTATTTATATGATCGCACGCAAGTTGATTACTTTCAAAGAAGCGATGGAAAGTGTACCTAAGGGCTTTATCGCTATGGTTCCTGCAATGACTATTTTAACCATGGCTACGGCACTTAAGAATATTTCCAATGACCTTTTGGGCTCTGCAACCTACGTAGAGAGCTTGATGAAGAGTGAGGCTGCACAAAGCCTTTCCGGTTTCTTGCCGGCAGTTATCTTTGTCGTTGCGTGTTTGCTTTCTTTCGCAACCGGTACCAGCTGGGGTACATTCGGTATCTTAATTCCGATTGTTTCCGGTATGTTCGGTGTGGATAACCCGCTGCTTTATATTGCTATGTCTGCATGCTTAGCCGGTAGCGTTTGCGGTGACCACTGCTCTCCCATCAGCGATACTACAATTATGTCCTCTGCGGGCGCGCGTTGCGTACACGTAAACCACGTATCTACTCAGCTTCCTTATGCAATGACCGTTGCGGCAATCAGCTTGGTATGTTACATTTTGGCAGGTTTTGTACAGAACGCTTGGATTTGCTTGGCGGTGGGCGTTGCTTTGGTAATCGGCGTTTTGTTTATCATGAAGAAAGTTTATGCGAAGAAGTAAGATGAATTTGTAATAAGTCGGTTGAAAGGGCTGTTTCTGCAATGAAGCGGCCCTTTTTGATTCGTGCAATTTGGTCGCAGGGGTCGTGAAATAATAAAAAAGTCCGTGTTTACGACCTGATCCTCTAAATTACAATGCTTTTGCTAACCTCGATGCATCTTGATAGCGCAAATCCGGATTAATTTGGGTACATTTTCGAACGATTCTGCCGGGACGCCCTTTGACCAGCACGTCGCTGGGATGTTTTCCTGTGAGCATGACGTTGAGCAGTACGCCTACTGCGTAAATATCTGTGCGGCTGTCACTTTGTGTGATGCCCATTTGCTCCGGAGAGGCGTATCCTACAGTGCCCATAATTACGGTATCTAAACTATTTTCTTTCATTTCACGGGAGGCGTTAAAGTCAATGAGCACAACGCGACCGGTAGGGGTTACCAATACATTCTCCGGCTTTACGTCCCGATGCACGATTTTCTTCTGGTGTAAAATAGAAAGTGCGTCACACACAGAAAGTAACACGCGCTTGGCACCCTTATAATTGTATCGCTCCACTTCCATAATTTGTGCTACGTTCATACCGTCAATAAATTCTTCTAAAACAATTTGTCCGTCCATAAGATGCACGGATTCATAGATTTCCGGCAAATGCAGCGTCCGAATAGGGCAGAGGGCATCGTAGGCATAATAATGGTTAGGGAAAATATGAAGCACCAAATCTTTTGCTAAAGTTCGGTGGCGAAGTCTTAGGGCTTGGCTGTCGTTCTTGTTGGATAAAACATTGATCAGACGGTAGGTTTTGAAAACTTGTTCTAGATAGGCTTCTCTTGTTGTCTCAAGATGCCATTGGAGATTCTCCGGCTGGCGGCTGACTTCTCCTGCTTTAATGAAATCTTTTTCAATCAGCGGTCTTACGCAGTTGACACAAAAACGTGCCTGTTCTTCTATTCCTATACCGCAGAACGGACAGTTTGCCATAATCAACATTACCCCAACGTTTCTAAATTGTACTCAAATAATAATTCATTAATTTGCCCGACGGTTTGCTTGTTGCAAATACCGTACATTACAACACTGTCAAAAGGACGTTTTACATAAAGCGGGGCATAGCCGGAACTTCTCAAAAGCGTTTGGATTTGTTCCAGGTTTAACTCCATAGCAATGGATAAGCATAACAATTTCTTACGTTCCGGTTTTCGGATGCCGGAGAAAATCTGATACACGTAGACTTCCGACAAGTCGGATCGTTTCACAATCTCCGGCTTTGTCAATCCTTGTGCAGCTAAAAATTTCGACAATAACTCGCCCAAGGACTGTGTAATCAGATAATCTTTGTTCTCGTTGTAGAAAGTTCTGAAGTTGTCATTTAACTGTAATTCTTCTACGATTTTTGCTGTGTCTTTATTCATTGGTTCACCCCACCAAGAGCAATTATGACATAACTATGGCGACTTGTCCACTATGCATTTTGCATAGTAAATTTCCTTTGTCAATGACGGCATTTTATGGTATGATGGTAGAAGAATATTTTACCGGAAGTGAGGCAATTCTATGAGTTCAGCAGACGTAGCATTTATTAATACCTGTAAAGACATTTTACAAAACGGCACTTGGGTTCGGGATGAGCGCGTTCGCCCGAAGTGGGAAGATGGAGAGAATGCCTACACGATTAAGAAGTTCGGTGTGGTAAATCGCTATGATCTGTCCAAAGAGTTTCCTTTGGTAACCATTCGTCCTATTAACTTGCGGGCGGCCATCGATGAAATTTTGTGGATCTGGCAGAAGAAATCTAATAATATTCACGATTTGAACAGCCACATTTGGGACAGCTGGGCAGACGAAACCGGCTCCATCGGTAAAGCCTACGGTTACCAGATGCAAGTGAAGCATCAGTACCGAGAGGGCATGTTCGACATGGTGGACCGGGTGTTGTTTGATTTAAAGAACAATCCTTGCAGCCGCCGGATTATGACCAATATGTACAACTTTGAAGACTTACACGAAATGGCGCTGTATCCTTGTGCGAACAGTATGACGTTTAATGTGGTAGACAATAAATTGTGTGCTATTTTGAATCAGCGCTCTCAGGATATGCTGGCGGCCAATGCTTGGAACGTAGCCCAGTACGCGGCTTTAGTCATGATGCTGGCGCAAGTTTCCGGTTTGGAAGCAGGGGAGTTGGTGCACGTAATTGCCGATGCCCACATTTATGACCGCCACATTCCGATTGTAGAGGAATTGATTAAACGGGAGAGTTTCCCGGCGCCTACCGTTACGCTGGATCCTTCCGTTACGGACTTCTATCAGTTCACGGTAGACAGTTTCAAAATTGAGAATTATCAGCATGGGGAGAAGATCGGTCGAATTCCCGTTGCAGTTTAATGGAGGTTTGAGGGTAAAATGTTCTTAGTTGTTGCCGTTGACCAAGGGTGGGGCATTGGAAATAAAGGGGATTTATTAGTCCGCATTCGGGGAGACCTGAAGAATTTTGCCGCTTTAACTACGGGAAAGACCGTTATATTAGGCGCAAAGACGTTGGCTACTTTCCCGGGGGGCAGCGTTTTGAAGAATCGCCGGAATATTGTTTTGTCCCGCAATCCTTCCTATGCACCCGAAGGTGCCGTGATGGCGCGAAGTTTAGACGAAGTGCTGGAACTAACTCGAGATTTACCTTCTTCTGAAGTTTTCGTGATTGGCGGTGCCAGTATTTATGAACAGTTGCTTCCCTTTTGCGACTGCGCTTATGTGACGAAGATTCAAGGGGATTTTGAGAAAGATGCTTATTTCCCCAATTTAGATGCAGATCCTAATTGGACTTGTGTTTCGGAAAGCGCGCCTATGATGAGCACAGAAGCGGATTTGCCCGCTGGGATTGAATATACTTTTTGCGAATATAGAAGAAAATAATAAAGGACGACTTTTCTGGTGATGTTTTGGTACAGGTGAGAAAATTTTTACCTGTACCAAATTTTTTGGTACTGACAGAAAAAATTTCACCTGTACCAAAAATGTATTTTCGTATTCGTCAAAGCAGTGGTTTTCCTTGACAATCCCGCCCCTAATTTGGTAATATAAGCTGTATTTTTACTCGGATTTTGGAGGCGAAGGGCTCTATGTTCAAAATCGGTATTTTAGTATCCGGCGGCGGATCTAATTTACAGGCTATTATTGATCGGATTGAAGACGGTACGCTACAAGATTGCAAGATTGTATCTGTTGTATCCAGCAATCCGGAAGCGTATGCTTTAGAGCGGGCGCGCAAACACGGAATTCCCGGCTTGTGCATCCCCAGAAAAGCGTATCCGGACAGCAAAGCCTACGGCGAAGCTTTGGCCGCCCATTTTGACGCCCTTCAAGTCGATTTGATTGTACTTGCAGGCTTCCTCACCATCTTAGATGCAGCCTTTGTAGAGAAATATAAAGGACGGATGATCAACGTTCATCCATCCCTGATTCCCTCTTTCTGCGGTCCCGGATTCTACGGACTCCGCCCCCATATTGCTGCTTTGGAATACGGTGTGAAAGTCACCGGCGCTACGGTGCATTTCGTAGACCCGGAAGTGGATGCAGGCCCCATTATTATCCAGAAAGCCGTCTACGTGCAAGAAGGGGACACCCCGGAAGTGTTGCAACGCAGAGTGATGGAAGAAGCAGAGTGGCAGATCCTTCCCGAAGCCATTGGGAAGCTCAGCCGTCAAAATATAGGAGGTTAATATGAAGATTCTTGTCATCGGCAGCGGTGGCCGTGAACACGCCATTGTTTGGAAATTAGCGCAAAGCGAGCAGAAACCGGAGCTTTATTGCGCGCCCGGAAATGCGGGTATCGGACAGCTTGCCACTTGTGTGCCTATTAAGGCGATGGATATTGAGGGCGTAATCAAATTCTCCAAGGAGAATGCTATTGATTTAGTCATGGTAGCGCCGGATGATCCCTTGGCGGCCGGTATGGTTGATGCCCTTACGGAGAACGGCATCCGTGCCTTCGGCCCTTGCAAAGCGGCGGCTCAGATTGAAGCCAGCAAGGTATTCTCCAAGGCTTTGATGAAGAAATATAACATTCCTACGGCAACCTACGAAGTCTTCACCGACAGCCAATCTGCCATCGCTTATCTTCGCCGTCCGGAGCAGAAGTTCCCGGCTGTGTTGAAAGCAGACGGTCTTGCCCTGGGTAAAGGCGTTGTACTGCCGGAGAATCTGAAAGATGCAGAAGCTGCCGCCGTTGAAATGCTGGATCACGGCCAATTTGGCGATTCCAGTAAGCGCATTGTTATTGAAGAATATATGACCGGTCCCGAAGTCACGGTGCTGGCCTTTACAGACGGTAAGACCGTGGTGCCTATGGTTTCTTCTCAGGACCATAAGCGTGCTTACGACGGGGATAAGGGTCTCAATACAGGCGGTATGGGTGCCTTCTCTCCCAGCCGTCATTATACGCCGGAAATTGCCAAGCAGTGTATGGAGGAAATCTTCCTGCCCACAGTGAAAGCATTGGCTTCCGAAGGTATTGTCTACAAAGGTGTTATTTACTTCGGCTTGATGTTAACGCCCGACGGTCCTCGTGTGGTTGAATACAACGCGCGCTTCGGCGATCCGGAAACTCAGTGTATTCTGCCGCGTCTGAAGACCGATTTAATTGATATTTTCAATGCTGTCATTGACGGTACGCTGGATCAAGTGCACGTAGAATGGAAAGAGGAAGCTTGCGCTTGCGTGGTGATGGCTTCCGGCGGTTATCCCTTGTCCTATGAGAAAGGTTATCCCATTTCCGGTTTGGAAGAAGCCGAGGCGAAAGGCGTGACCGTGTTCCATGCAGGAACTGTTTTGAAAGACGGCGCATTTTGTAATAACGGCGGTCGCGTGTTAGGCGTAACGGCATTGGGGGCGGATTTGAACGCGGCGCTGGAGAAGGCGTATGCCGGCGTACGTTGTATCGATTGGAAAGACGTTCATTATAGAACGGATATTGGCAAGAAGTAAGATTGTGAGAGAATCGGAGGGATTCCTGATGGGTAGAAAGAATTACCGAGTAAATAGAGTTTACAGAGGTTTATTTGGGCTGTTGCTTTGCGTGCTAATCCTTTTCAATATGGTATCCATGCCGAATACGCAACAGGTGCAAGCTGCAACCAAGCCGCTTATAGTGATGCTGGATCCGGGTCACGGCGGCAGTGATTCCGGTGCTGCAAGACCGGAGAAGAACCCTACTAATTTCGAACGAATTTATAATGAAAAGATTGCAGAAGCTTGCCGGGCGGAATTGGCTACGTATGATAATGTAGTTGTATATCTGACGCGCGTCGGGAATGTAGATATGACGACCCAGGCACGTCCTACGTATGCAAAGCGGATGAATGCAGATTTATTCATTTCGTTTCATATTAATGCTAACGAATCAAGCAGTGCCAACGGCGCGGAGATTTACGTGCCCAACGGAAATTATAAGCCGGCCATGGCGACGGAAGCAAGAGCGCTGGCAAAGAAGATATTAGACCAATTCGCGTCATTGGAACTTCCCGGTTACGGGCTTTCCGGCGACCGTTTGAAAATTCGTGATGACAATGATGATGGAATAAAAACCAAGTCCATCAAAGATGATATTCGCTTGTTCTATCCGGACGGAACGCCGGGGGATTATTTCGAGGTGATTCGTTTAGGCGTTCAAAACGAGATTCCTTCTATGATTATCGAACATGCTTTCATTTCCAATGCTGCGGATTTAGCGATGCTGAACGATGACGCGGCTTTGGAGAAGCTGGGCAAAGCTACGGCTACTGCGATTGCCCAACAATACGGTTTGCAGAAGACCGGCAAGTCATTACCGCAACCGGAGCTGAAGGCTCAAACTACCGGGGTTAGTTTAGGGGGAATTAAGCCACCAAAAGATGCGGGCAAACAGAATTCCAGCAATAATCCGGCTGTTTATATGGTTGGAGAGGCACCGATTACCTTGATGGCTTCCGGCGGTAACGGTACCGGAGAATTCATTTTCAATTCCAATAACCCAAAAGTTGTTCGTATTGAAGGGAATCAAGCCTATTTTGTGGGTGCTGGAAAGGTATTGTTATCGGTTACTCGGTATGAAGATCATGAATATGCGCCTCGTTCTTTAGCCTTTAGACTTGCCGTTGAAATTCAAGGTGTTGAAACCACGTTGAATTTAACTGTAGCAGATAATTACCGCACCGGCGACGGGAAACAAAATGTGGTTCTTGTCTGTGTTCCCCAAAGCGGAACGGAACATGGTGCAATTCCTTCTGGAACGGTGACGTTCTACGAAGGTGAGACGAAGCTGGGCACAGGAGTTTTTAAGGAGGATGGAAGGTGCACTTTTGTGGCCAAGAATTTGGATCCCGGTGCATACACATTCAAGGCTTTCTATGAAAGCGGCAATTTTGACGGCTTTACTATTAAAGATCCTGCAACTGTGTCTTACGGTGTAGAAGTTACGAAACCTACAGCTACGCCTGCTGAAACGGATACCCCGGAAGAAGTCACTCCGGAAGCATCTCAAGACGTGCCTTCGCATAAAGATAATTCCGGGAATGGATTCTTGGGATTGCTTTCCAATCGGGCTGTAATTATTGTATTTGCCATTGCTGCCGGCTTGATTCTTGCGGCAATTGTGATCTTAGTTGTGTGCCGTTTCCGCCCGTAATTTTATTTAAACCACGTTATACTACATCTACCAGGGGGAACAGAAATGACACGAGCAACAACCAGCAAAACAAGTCGAATCTGCGTGATGCTTGCCGTTCTTGTTCTTCTACTGGTTGCCGGTTATGACGGCTATAGATTATGGCGGTATCATCAGCCTAAATTTCATAATGTGACGATGGAATTGGGGCATCCTTTCCCGGATATGGACACTTTTCTCAATGCGGGTGCTTCTCCCCGGAAGGCAAAGCTGGTGACCGTGCGTGAACAAATTAAGCTGAATCAAGTAGGCGCACAAACTCTTACCTTTCGGTACGGGCGCAAGGAACAAAAGGTGACATTGAGCATTCAAGATACCACGGCCCCCGATGCAATCATGCAGGAGGTTACGGCGGATATTGATACGGTACTCGATCCCCGGGATTTTATCCAAGAAATTAAGGATCAATCCCAGGTTACGGTGGATTTTGTCCAGATACCGACGGTGCCGGAAAGTTACGGAGAAGAAAATGTGCTGATTCGTTTGACAGACGCATGGGGAAATTCTTCTGTAAAGAAAAGTAAGGTGTTCTACTGTTGGATTCGAAAGAACGTGACACTAGAATTGGGTAGCGTGCTCAAAAAAAGTGATTTACTATTAAATGAAGCAAAAGATGGCAATTTAGTCGATCAAGCACAGGTGGATAGGATTAATGCAGGGGGCGTTGGTACGTATACGGTTACCAGTACGTCCGGAAACGAGCACCGAGAGTGTACTGTTTTTGTGGTTGACACCACCCCACCTACCTTGAAGTTGAAAGATGTCAGCCTTTATTTGGGGAGTACTGCATCGGTGCAAAGCTTTGTGGAAGCTACCGAAGACGTATCCGGCAAAGTAAATCTTAAATTTGTAACAACACCGGATTTCAACAAAGTCGGAACACAACGAATCAGTATAGAAGCACAAGATATAAACGGTAATTGTACCCGTGGGGAAGTTACGCTGGCAATCATGCGGGACACAACACCCCCCAGCTTTAGTGGTATGGGGGAAATTAAAGTGAACAAAAATCAAATTCCTAATTATACGGCCGGTGTCTCTGCTTATGATGCAAATGATGGCTACGTGGGCTATACCTATAACGAACGCAGTGTTAATCTCAGCAAAGCCGGAACGTATTACGTGATTTATACCACGAAAGACAAAGTGGGAAACACCGCTACGTATCG
>JAZRHX010000055.1:0-1957 GCA_045644985.1 Clostridia bacterium
CAAGTGTTGGATGAAATTCCTGAAATTACCAATCGCATCTGTATGGACGATTTAGGTGAGGATTTGGTGGCTCGGAAGCATACTGCGTTAAGTGCTTTGTTGACCCGCGGCAAAGAATTATTGGATGGTGGCGATACCCGCTTTGATTCCGTTGTGATTGACCCGGAGAAGTTGGCAGTGCTCATTTTCACCTCCGGCACCACCGGCGTTGCAAAAGGCGTTATGCTTTCCCAGAAGAATATTTGCAGCAACATTAACAGCGTCGTACAGTGTTTGGATCATGGTCCGGAAGATTCTATGTTATCCATTTTACCCAACCACCACACCTTTGAATGTACGTGTACGTTCTTGGTATCTGTTCGTATGGGTGCTTGTGTTTCCTTCTGCGAAGGTCTTCGTTACATTGCCAAGAACATTCAGGAATATCAGCCCACCATTATTATGTTGGTGCCTTTGATTATTGAGAACGTGCACGCCAAGATTTTGAAGAATGCGAAATCCAGCAAGGTAAAGTATATTGGCTTTAAGTTCTTAATGGGTCTTTCCGGTGTGCTGAGTTTCTTTGGCATTGACGCCGGTAAGAAGTTGTTCCCGCAAATTCATCAGACGCTGGGTGGCAAGCTTCGTTTGTTGATTGCAGGCGCCGCTGCTATGAGTCCATCCGTTTCCAAAGATCTTGCCAAGATGGGCATCAAAATTCGTCAAGGTTACGGTCTTACAGAGTGTTCTCCCATCCTTTGTGTAAATCAGGAAGTAAAGAACGATTACGCATCCGTTGGGCCCGCAATGCCCGGTGTACAAATTAAATTGGATAATCCGGATGAAGAAGGTCGCGGCGAGATTCTGGCAAAGGGCGACAATATTATGCTGGGTTACTATGAGAATGAAGAGGCTACCAAGGCTGTATTTACAGAAGACGGCTGGTTCAAGACCGGTGACCAGGCGTATATGGACAAAAACGGTTGTTTCCACATTACGGGACGTATTAAGAATTTGATTGTTACCAAAACGGGTAAGAATATCTTCCCCGAAGAGTTGGAAGCGCTGATTAACAAAGTACCTTTTGTTAAGGAAAGTGTAGTTTGGGGCGATGACGGCGGTATGGAAGCAGATACGGATATTTGTGTTACTATTGTGCCGAATTTAGATGGATTTAAAGAGGTCGGCATTGAGGATCCTACCAACGAGGTTATGGAGAAGATGCTTTGGGAAGAGGTTAAGAAGATCAATAAAGAATTGGTTACCTACAAACGCATCAAGCGGATGGAACTTCGTATGGAGGAGTTCGAAAAGACCACCACCCACAAGATTAAGCGATACAAGTTGGAACATAAATAAGATAAGGGAGAAGGGCTGCTGCGGCAGCTCTTTTTTGTGGGTTGGAAGGGGCGGGTAAAATGGCAGCATTACTTTAATTTCCGCGGGTCTTACAATAATTTATGGATTCAGTAGAATTGCAATTCACTATAAATTCTGATTTTTTTAATTTTGGTATGACTGTTTTGCAAAAAGGGTCATACCAATTTGTAAAAACATCGGTTTTATAGTGAAAATAGGCGACTTGAGCAGCGTTTTTTCATTCTTTTTTCGTGTTTTTATAAAATAAAGTGAATTTACCCCACAAAAAAGCCGCCCCTTACGAGGCGGCTCTTCCCTATCAAACTTAATCCACTTCAATCAATCCATAAGCGCCGTCTGCCCGTTTGTAAACGGTGGCAATCTTGCCGGAGTCGCCATTCTCGAACATATAGAAATCGTGTCCCAACATGTTCATGTTCAAAATGGCTTCTTGGACGTTCATGGGCTTCACTTCTAACCTCTTTACCCGCACAACCGGATACTCTGCCGGCTCTTCCTCGATTGCCGGTGCATCCGGCACGTCCGGAATTGGCTGGTGGCGAACTTGTGCCAATTTGTTCTTGCATTTGACCAACTGGCGTTCCAAAATGTCGATAGC
>JAZRHX010000056.1:0-3486 GCA_045644985.1 Clostridia bacterium
AAGCAAGGTGGCACCGCGGATAGCAAGTTTATTCGTCCTTGACAGAGTAAGAACCTCTGTCAGGGGTTTTTGTTTATTTGGAGGAAGCAACGATGAAACTGACCAAACGATGGCGTATGTGAAGGACGTAATTAAACAAAAATAAACAAATCGAATAAAAAACTTGAATAGGGAGGAACAAATTATGATTTATAACGGAATTGATTTTGACACATACTTAAAGAATTACCCGGATGCCAACGGCTATTTTGGTAAATACGGAGGAAGCTATATTTCGGACGACTTGAAAGCAGCGATGGCGGAGATCACAGAAGCTTATTTTACCATCTGTAAATCCAGCAAGTTTATCAGCGAACTGCGCCGCATCCGCAGAGAATTCCAAGGACGCCCGACCCCCATCTCCTACTTGGAACGTTTGTCCGGCAAATTAGGCAACGTGCAGCTCTACGTAAAGAGAGAAGACTTAAACCATACCGGTGCCCATAAACTTAATCACTGTATGGGCGAAGTGCTTTTGGCAAAATACATGGGTAAGAAGAAAGTGATTGCAGAAACCGGTGCAGGCGAACACGGCGTCGCTATGGCAACCGCTGCGGCTTACTTCGGGTTAGAGTGCGATATTTATATGGGTTCTGTGGATATTAAGAAGCAGGCCCCTAATGTGGCCAGAATGAAGATTTTGGGTGCAAACGTAGTAGAAGTTACCCATGGCTTGGCAACCCTGAAAGAAGCGGTAGACGCGGCTTTTGAAGCCTATGCCAAGGATTACAAGAATTGTATGTACTGTATTGGCTCGGTAGTGGGTCCCCATCCGTTCCCCATGATGGTGCGGGATTTCCAAAGCGTTGTAGGTATTGAAGCCAGAGAGCAGTTTATGGGCATGACCGGAGAACTTCCCGATGCCATTGTTGCTTGTGTGGGTGGTGGTTCCAATGCGGCCGGTTTCTTCTCCGGTTTCTTGAACGATCCCGTTGCTATTTACGGCGTAGAGCCTTTGGGAAGAGGTACCAAGCTAGGTGACCACGCGGCCAGCCTGCAATACGGCACAGAAGGCGTTATGCACGGCTTTAACAGCATTATGTTGAAAGATGAGAATGGCGATCCCGCACCCGTGTATTCCGTTGCCAGCGGTCTGGATTATCCATCTTCCGGTCCCGAACATGCGTTTCTTCACGAGTTGGGTCGTGTCAAATACGACGTAATCGGGGATGATGATACCATCGACGCATTCTTTGAGCTTTCCAGAACAGAAGGTATTATTCCGGCAATCGAAAGTGCTCACGCTGTTGCGTATGGTATTAAGCTTGCCAAGGAAATGGGCAAGGGCTCTGTTTTGATCAACCTCTCCGGTCGTGGTGACAAGGATATGGACTATATTATCGAGCAGTACGGTATTCGGTAAAATGACTTTTAAATCGAAAGGGGGTTCTTTTCGTGAACAATCAGGAAACACAAGCCCGTTGGGCACTGCGCTATGCAAAGAGAATTGTTATTAAGATCGGCACGTCTTCTTTGACCTATGACACGGGGAAGATGAACCTTCGTCGCATTGAGAAGTTGGCAAGAGTGATTTCGGATCTGATGAATGCTGGGAAGGAAGTTATTTTGGTGTCTTCCGGTGCAATCGGTGTGGGTACGGATGTGATGAAATTGCCGGAAAGACCGAATACGGTTTCCGGCCGTCAGGCGGCTGCAGCTGTTGGACAGGTGAGTTTGATGCAGGTGTATAGCCGGATGTTTGGGGATTACGGATACAACGTAGCGCAGCTTTTGATTACCAAAGATACTATTGATAATCCGGAGTCTAAGCAGAATGCAGTGAATACTTTTACCGAACTGATCAAGATGCGTGTGTTGCCTGTTGTAAACGAGAATGACACCGTGGCTGTAGATGAAATTAAGTTTGGCGATAACGATAATCTTTCTTCCATTGTAGCCCGTATTACCGGCGCGGATTTGCTGGTTATTCTAACGGATATTGATGGATATTATATGGAGAATCCCAACGAAACACCGGATGCTCGTATGTATCATACGATTACGGATTTATCCGAAGAGATTGAGCGTGCGGCAGGGGGGGCCGGCAGCAAACTGGGTACCGGCGGTATGCTTACCAAAGTCCATGCGTCTCGACTGGCCGCAGCCAGCGGCATTCATGCAGTGATTGCCAACGGAGAGAATCCGGATATTATTCACAGTATTATTGATGGAGAAGATGTAGGCACTTTGTTTGTGCCCCATGCATAAGAAGGGAAGTGCGTCAGTTATGACATTAGAACAATACGGAAGAACCGCCAAAGAGGCGTCCTATATTCTGGCACAGGCATCGACTTCTCGAAAGAATCAAGCTTTGGCAGAGGCTGCCAGAATTTTAAAAGAAGAAACCAAGGCAATCTTGGAAGCCAATGATAAGGACCTTGCAAGGGCGAAAGAGAAGGGGATGACGGAAGCTATGCAAGACCGTCTTCGCCTTACGGAGGCGCGTATTGAAGGCATTGCAGAGGGTGTTCGTCAAGTAATTGAACTTGCAGACCCCATTGGCGAGATTGTGGAAGGCACCAAGCGTCCCAACGGTCTTGAGATTATTAAGAAACGCGTTCCTTTGGGCGTGTTGGGGATTATTTACGAAGCACGACCGAACGTAACGGCAGATGCGGCAGCCCTTTCCATTAAGTCCGGAAACGTTTGTATTCTTCGCGGCGGCAGTGAAGCCATTCATTCCAATCTTGCTATCAGTCAAGTATTCCGCAAAGCACTGGTATGTGCCGGACTACCGGAGGATTGCGTGCAACTCATTGAAGATACGTCTCATGAGACGGCGCAAGGCTTAATGCGAATGAATGAATATGTAGACGTGTTGATCCCCAGAGGCGGTGCACGCTTAATTCAAACCGTGGTACAGCAGGCTACAGTGCCGGTAATTCAAACCGGTACAGGCAATTGCCACATTTACGTGGATGCCTATGCCCAACTGCCTATGGCTTTGCGTATTATTGATAATGCCAAGACACAGCGTCCTTCCGTATGTAATGCGGCAGAAACCTTGTTGGTGCATAGGGACGTTGCGGAAGCCTTTTTGCCCCAAGTGGCGACTATGCTTCTTGCGAAGAACGTAGAACTGCGTGTTTGCGAGAAAACGGCAGCAATTTTGAAGGCTACGGGGATTGATGCTTATACGATGGCAACCGCAGAAGACTGGGCGACGGAGTACAACAACTTGATTTTGACCGTAGGCGTTGTGGACTCTTTGTGGGACGCTATTGCCCATATTCGTAAATACAGCACCCATCATTCGGAAGCCATCGTAACGGAGAATTACGGCCACGCAAGAGCTTTCCAAGAGGCCGTGGATGCATCTTGTGTGTACGTGAATGCCTCTACCCGTTTTACGGACGGATTTGAGTTTGGATTTGGTGCGGAAATCGGCATCAGCAACCAGAAACTCCACGCAAGAGGACCGATGGGATTAAAAGAATTAACTACCTA
>JAZRHX010000057.1:0-1093 GCA_045644985.1 Clostridia bacterium
TTGCGACGATTCGCTTAGACAGAACTGCTTTGGGAATTCCGGAGCTTCGGGAACGTGTACTTAGCGTAGCCCATGAACAAACCAATGAGAATCATAGCAGCAATGCTGAAATTATGGATATTGAAGAGGGAATTCGCGGGATTTCTGTTATGTATACAGAAGATCATATGTGTTTTCCGGGAACCGACGTCGTGCGCAGTCAATATCTGTACACGATGGCAGAGGATTTGGTGACTACGACGGCAGGCTTCCAAGCTGCACTGATTAATGTGGCAAACATTAAGTACAAGGTGTCGGTGGGACGCAACTGTAAGTTGATCGCACGGAGCGAGCTTAAGTTGGTTCGGAAAGACTCTTGTGTGATTTGGGTAAGTATTTACTGTGAACGGAAAGAGGTTTTCCGTGCTAAATATATTTTGAACGGGGAGATCAAAAAGGTATGAGAGTACTGGTTGATGCAATGGGCGGCGATCATGCACCGCAGGCAATTGTGCAGGGTTGTTTGGAAGCGCTCCAGATGGAAGAAGATCTTGAAATTATCTTGATTGGTGATCGGAGAACCGTTGAGGATTTCTTGTTAGATGCGGATTATGACCGTAAGCGTCTTACTGTTCGCCACGCATCTCAGGTAATTACGAATAATGAATCACCTACGAAGGCTATTAAGAGTAAACCCGATTCTTCTATGGTTGTTGGTTTCCAAATGCTCAAGCAGAAAGAAGGAGACGTCTTCGTTTCCGCAGGCAGCAGCGGAGCTTTGTTGGTGGGCTCGGTTACGATTCTTCGTCGTATTAAAGGTGTGGATCGTCCTTCGTTAGGTTCCGTAATCCCGAATAAACGTGGACGTATGCTTTTGTTGGATTCCGGTTTAAATATGAATTGTCGTCCCAATTATTATTTGCAGTTTGCCTATCTGGGTGCAGCCTATATGAAAGCTGTATTCGGTCAGGAGAATGCGAAAGTTGGTTTAGTAAACGTTGGTACCGAGGAAGAGAAAGGTACAGACGACGTGAAAGATGCGAACAAGTTACTCCGTGCGTCATCTTTAAACTACGTTGGCTACGTAGAGGGCAAGGACCTTTTTGAAGGTGTT
>JAZRHX010000058.1:0-8568 GCA_045644985.1 Clostridia bacterium
TGGCATCCGTTTTCACGCTGACCCAAACGGCGGCAAAATTTCTAGAAGAAACCATCACAAAATCCGTGTAGGGTTCTAACACGTCCGGGAACAAGCCCGGCGCATCGGAAATATAATTGTCGTCGTTTTCATGCCAATAGCGATTTAATAGCACCGGCACCTGGCGAATATTGAACAAAGAAACGGCATCGCCTAAATCAGAGTCTACTTCCAAAGCAAATTCCTGCCCGTAAGTGAGAGGAATGGCTTTATATGCAATTTGATAGGAGAAAACTTCCTCCAAAAGCACGCTGCCCTTTGTATATTGAGGTGCAGTCAGCACCATTTGAGGTCGAACTTTCTCCAAAGAAGAGAGGGTGCGAATATCTAACGTGTTTGTCATGGGGTAGTCTCCTATATCGTGATTTCCAAACCGTCACACGCCACGTCGATTTGGTAGGGTGCCATAGTTTGGACTAAGGTTTCGTGATCTGTATGAAGCGTGCGTGACAAATGGGAGATGCCAAAGCGCCGTACGTAAGGCGCCAAGGTTTTCTGCATTTCCAGCACCATATTTAAGTTGTTATGTTCGAAAATTCGATAGTCTCCGGGAACATTGCCGATGGTGGCATCCAGCAGGGCGTAGTCCACGCCGTTCTTCTGAATGGCGGCCACTTCGTCGTACAGAAGCCACGCTCCGTCTAAGCCGTAGAACAGCCGGCGTCCTGCTTCATCTTCAATGATGTAGTGCAGCGTATTTCGGCAGGTGTCGTGATTCCCTTGCAGGGCGGTAACGGCGTACGGTCCCACTTGCTTGGTTTCACCGGGTAGAAAGGTAATAAACTCCGCGCCGTGTTGCTCTAAATACGCTACCGTATCTTGGTTAAAATGGTCTCCATGTTCATGGGTGTTGATAATATACCGGAGCTTGCTTAGATTCTTTCCGTGTGTCTTGAGACTTTCCGGCACTTGTGGGCCCGGATCAATGAGGAGTACGTCATCGACCAGCGCCGATGACAAACGGCGAAATTCAGTATAGTCTGCCGGTTTCTGTAGCGGCCAATCTGCCGCACCGGTACCCAGGAAAAACAATTTCATACGCACAACACCTTTCTGTTTGTTGGAAACTTATGGGTGTAGTATAGCACACATTTTGCCCGGGAACAATTACGAAAAAAACAGAAAAAGGTGTTGTTTTGGACACTGCTTTGCGGTACAATAATCAGCGGCCTTGTGCCTACGAGGGAGGTTCCGGAATAATGTCAGAAAGAGAAAGTTTAGGTTCCCGCTTGGGCTTTTTATTATTGTCCGCCGGCTGTGCCATTGGAATTGGAAATGTATGGAAATTTCCATATATTACTGGCCAATATGGGGGCGGCATTTTCGTATTGATTTATCTTTTCTTTTTGATTGCCATGGGCGTTCCGCTCATGACTGTGGAATTCTCCGTGGGCCGTGCCAGCCGGAAAAGCGTGATGCGCTCGTACCAAGTGCTGGAGAAACCCGGCCAGAAGTGGCATTATCACGGCGTGGCAGCCCTCATCGGTAACGTGCTTTTGATGATGTTCTACACGGTGGTTGCGGGATGGATGTTGCATTATTTCTATTTAACCCTGACCGGACGTTTGGCAGGCGTCAATCAAGCGGCAGTTAGTCAGACGTTCTCCACCATGACAGGGAGTCCCGGCGTAATGACGTTCTGGACTGTAGTCGTTGTGGTACTGGGTTTTACCGTTTGCGCCATTGGCCTCAAAAACGGCGTGGAGCGGATTACCAAAGTAATGATGCTGGCACTTCTTGCCTTGATTGTTGTTCTTGCAGTGCATAGTATTTTGCTTCCCGGGGCGGGAGAGGGACTTCGGTTCTATTTGGTTCCGGATTTGGGTAAAATGGCGGAAGTTGGTATCGGCACTATTTTAGTAGCGGCGATGAACCAAGCGTTTTTTACCTTAAGTATCGGCGTAGGCTCTATGGCCATATTTGGCAGTTACATCAGTCGTGACCGGGCACTTCCCGGAGAAGCAGTACGGGTTGCCGTTTTGGACACCTTCGTTGCCCTCGTATCCGGCTTGATTATTTTCCCGGCATGCTCCGCATTTGGCGTGAATGCCGGCAGCGGACCCAGCTTGATTTTTGAAACACTTCCCAACATCTTTGCCCACATGAAAGGCGGACGAGTATGGGGAAGCCTTTTCTTCTTATTTATGGCGTTTGCGGCTATGTCTACGGTGATTGCTGTGTTTGAAAATATTAACTCCTGCGTGGTTGACGTAACCGGTTGGTCCCGCAGGAAGGCTTCCTTGATTAACGGCGCTTGTATGCTGGTTTTGTCTATGCCCTGCGTACTGGGCTTTAATCTGCTGTCCGGATTCAACCCTTTAGGAGCCGGCACCAATGTTATGGACTTGGAAGACTTCTTAGTATCCAATATTATTTTACCCCTGGGCGCCTTGGTGTACCTGCTGTTCTGTGTGAGCAAGAAAGGCTGGGGTTGGAAGAATTTCCAAGAAGAAGCCAACACGGGAAAAGGCCTCAAGTTAGGAAACTGGATGCGCCCTTATATGACCTACGTGCTTCCCGTGGTGATCCTCATTGTGTTTATTATGGGGTTGGTGGATAAGTTCTTCTAATGATTTGTTAAAGAATTTCCGTATGTTAACGGTAATACGAAGTCGTTTCTCCTGTTTTGGTCTGAGACAGTAGGGTGCCATTGTCACCAAAGGTATACCGGTAAATATAACAGGACCCTTTGATGGTGTACGCGCTGGTATAGGGGGAGAAGGATGTATAGGCGAGACTTTCCACGTCCCAAAGGAGATTCCCTTTTGCGTCTATGCGTAAATGTCCGCCTAAGGATCCGTCTACAGAGTAGAACGTTTCGGGTTTCCCTGTGTCTAAGTCACATGCCAGTAATATGGCCGTGTAGCAATTACGAACTAAAGGCGTTAATTCTTCTGACGAAATCTTCGCATAAGGAAGTTCTCGATCGAATAAATAATCAAGCACAGGAGCGAGTTCTGAATCACGCCCTAGTCTTTCGCTTTTCTCACAGGCGTATGCTGACAGATAAATCTTTCCGTTAAATTCGATCATATGTTTAATATAGTAACGAATATCATCTGTATCATAGGAAAATAGTTCAATGACAGATCCGTCTTGCCCAATACGCACAAGTTTCTCCTCTGTGCCGTATACATCAAAAATATGAGCAAGAAAACCCTCTTGTGTTTGTATGACTTGATCTATGCCGAAACGGTCCATTTTATTTTTCTTAAATTGTAGGACAGTACCTGTGTGGTCACACCGACGCCAACATAAATAATCACCTAAATTGCCCCGGCTGATGGTGATAAATGAGCCGTCGTCTTGTTCGAATGCCGCGACACTGTCCTCATATTTTAAATCCGGTTCCAAACAGTGTATCCAAATCAGTTGACCGTTGGGATTGATTTTTGAAATCCATGCACGATTGTATCCGTTTGTCGAAGAGGCCCAATCGGAACCATAAACCAGTACTCCGTCTGAGAAAACGTCGTACCCTGTAACATAATAGTCTGCAATGACAACTTGCCAGAGCAGTTCGTCGTTGTTATACTTTTCAATATAACTGATTGTGTCTTCTGCGTAATTTTTGTAATAAACACCTCGCCGCGCAGTAGTGTCTGTTATCCAGTATTGTCCATTATAATTTTTGTAATTCCAAAGATTCTCCACATCCTGAGACGTCGGTTCGTCTTGCCACAACTCAAAGCCGGCAATTTGCTCTTTGGTCATACTGTTTTGAATCACATCCGCTGTCCTCTCATAAGAGAAGGATTTTGTGATAATATCTTTATGCACTGCCTTGATTTCATCCCGAGACAATCCTTCCGTGGATAGATTGTAACTTCGAAAGAATTGTACAGCTTCTTTATATATTCGTACTTCCATGGCATACAAATACGTGCCGAAACCGGCACCCAAAAGCAGAACTACGCAAATCGCCAAAATGGCAACTCTTCGCCACACCGGGTGGATTGTTTTCTTTTTGTGGAATTGAATACGAGCGTATGTTTGTGCTTGGATTCGCGCTAAAGTTTCTTCGTCCAAAACGTCTTTGTGCATAGATTTCAAGAGCGTATCCAGTTCTTCTTCATTTAATGTTTGATAGAATTCCCGTAAATCTTTCATCCCTGGTTCCCTCCCAATTCTTTGCGCAATTTTGCAATTGCTCTGTGTGTCCGCGTGTCTACGTTTGAAACCGAGATTCCTAATATTTGTGCAATTTCTTTAGAGGATTGTTCTAAATAGAACTTTCGCGTGAGAATTTCACGATCCATTTTACCCAAAGACTGAATGGCGCGAAGGAGAATTTCTCGCTGATCTTGACGGTCCGCGTCTATCTCCAAGGAAAAGTCTGCCGGCAATTCGCCGGGCAGCTCCTCTAAGGACTGCAAGGTGGCATCTTGGGTGTGTTTTCGCAAATAATCCAGGGCATTATGCTTGGCAATGGTGCACAGCCAGGATTTCAAACTTCCTTTGTCCGGCGCGTATTTGTCCAAATCGCAGTAGAATTCACTGAACGTATCGGCCACGCAAGCCTCGATCTCTTCTTGGCTAAACGTATCCAGCCGCAGTTTGCTGCGAACCACGGCACACACCAGTCCGGCATACTGTTTCATCAAAAGGATCATGCCTTGCTCCGGGTCCGTATGCAGTTTGTGTAACAATTTCCGGTCGCCCATAGCGGCCTCCTTCGTATCGGTTTCGCTTATTACTGCGTGGTGAAAAGGGAAATCTTACAGGGTTATGGATGTTTTTCCTGCTGTTTTTCAAAATATTCCTTATACCCGGAAACCTCAAAGGCGGGTACGTAGGTCTTGGCGTACACGTTGCAACCATTGGGGAGGGTGTCGATTTTTTTGTAGAAAGCGTAGAAGGGGAGATATGATGTGGGCTTTGTCAATGAAAATGCGTTCATCGTTTCGTATTCAAAACTTACAAAATCATAGTTTGTAAAGTCTACCTTGTCTTGGGCTGCCATACAAATCGGGCAAGAATGTCCGCCAAAAACGTAGCCGATAGACAATAAACGCTCTGCATCCTCTAACGAAATTTTTGTAACCTTTTGGCGCTCATATAGATTGTCCAATGGTATTCTGTAGGCGCGATACTGAATATTCAGCGGCTTAGAATTGAGATCCTCAGCATAATGGAATGTTAGGGTGAGGCGATCTCCAAAATATAATTGATTCGTTTTAATCTCTTTGTTGTAGAATTGAATGATAAGAGAAGCTAGTTCGCCATTCCAAGAATAATAATCGCGTCTGCTGACTTCCATTGTGTCAAAGGACACGTTGAAAAGAGCAAATAACTGTTCCCGAATGGGTGCAAGGGATGCAAGGATTTCCTCGTCGCTTTGTGTCGGATCGATTTCTATTCGTATGCCGTTTAGAGATAAAGTCTCTGGAGACAAATAGAAGTTGTGCCAAGAATTACTTTGAGAAAAGGACATATGTCGAATGGTTTCCCCCGTTATTCTTGCACGCAAAGAAGTCGTTTGTTCCAGATTGAAATCTTCTTCTGTTTCTATGGTGTACGTAGGTATCCGGTCTTTCGTCATTTTGGCATAATTTTGTAGGAACGTATCGATTTTGCCGGCAAACTCAGCTTTGTCCAAGGGAAGACCTTGAACGTTTTCTCTTTCTTTATAGATAAAGGTATTGTCCTCTTTTGAAAGGGGCTCTAAATATAAATACTGTTTCTTTGGAGCATATATTTTCCGGTAGGAAGAAGTTCCATCATCGTACGTAGCAAACATCGACGCAATTTCTTCTGCACTATACAGCGGATTTTGGAATTGGGGTACGGCGGCGGGTGGCTGGGCAGGGGGTGTCTGAAAATTTCTGGGCAGTAAAATGCGCACAGATAAAACCACCAGCAACAAGCAGGCAACCCACGCGCCGTACCGCACAAAGACTGCACGGCGAAGCCTTCTCATAGGCTGCGCTCTTTGGGGATTTGCTTCTTCAACATATCGGTCATCTACGAACGTTAAGGCTTCCAGCCAATTCTTCATCATAAGAAAATCCCCTCTTTCGTTAAAAATTCTCGAAACTTCTTCCGTGTGCGGGCCAAAATTGACTTGACCGTTCCCTGTGGCAGTTTACAGTTTTTGGCAATTTCTTCAATGGTACAGAAATACCAATACCGGCGCAGGAAAATAATCCGCGTTTCTTGGGGCAGTGCCTCCATAAAGCGATTGATTGCATCTTTCAGGGCAACTTCGTCGGTAAAATGGTCTTCTGTTTGCCCCTCTGTTCCTTCTCGGGCTTCTGCCATCACAAAGGCACCGGGGGCATTGCGCTTCGCCGCGTGGTCGTGGGCGTAGCGATTGAGGGCTAAATTGCGGGTGATCTTACCCAGAAAAGCAGAAAATTTGTTTGGCTTTTGGGGTGGTATGGATTGCCATACTCTTCCGTAGGTATCGCTGACACATTCTTCTGCGTCTTCGTTGGAATATAAAATATTGTATGCGATGGCATAGCAATATCGGCCGTATTTCTTGTCTGTTTCCGAAATGGCGGCTTCGTCCCGTGCCCAATATAGGTCAATAATTTGATGATCGTTCATTGAGGCACCTCCTTCTACTTATATAGACCGATATTTGCTGTATGAGGTTGCACTAAAATTATAAAGAATGCACATATAAAACACAAGGCAATTATTTTCCGGGAAATAATTGCGCAAAAATCCCTTTTGCGGTAGGATGGTACCAAATTTAAAAAATATCAAAAATAAAATGAAAATGGCATGATTTCAGGTGAGAAATTCATACCATTTTACCGAAAAACACAAAATAAAGTGAACGCCGCCCCGCCAGCCTACTTCTTCCAAACAAAATTATAGTTAATCGCCTCGCCGCCGTCCACTAAGATGCTTTGACCGGTGCAAAACTTATTGGTGACCGTAAGGAAATAAGCCCATTCCGCCATTTCCTCCGGGGTTGCCCACCGCCGAAGAGGCGTTTCGTTCATAATCTCTGCCCACAGGGCTTCGTCGCTCATGACGCATTCGTTTAGAGGCGTCAAAACGCCCCCGGGATCTAAACTATTGCAAGTAGCACCGTAACGCCCCACCCGCATAGCCACGTTCTTGGTGTAAGCCAAAATGCCGCCTTTGCTGGCACAGTATTCAGGGAATTCGGCGCCGGTGTGGGCGCTGGCAGAGCCGATATTCAGAATGGAGCGGATGCAAGATTGCACCCCGTAGCGCTCTGTAATATGAATTAACGCCTTCAGGTTAATATCAATATCTTGCTCATTCTGGGTGCCGGCGTTGTTGATGAGAATTTCTACGTCCTGCACCTCGGGCAAGCGGTCGTAATCCCGTACGTCGCAGGTAAAATGGGTGTAATTTTCATGGGTGATGGAAGCTTCTTGCCGGTCGATGCCGATAACGCAATGGCCCGCTTGTACAAAGCGCTCCGCAATAGCCCTGCCGATGCCTTGAGCCGTGCCGGTAATTAAAATTTTCATAAGGTCCCTCCGTTTATATATGTAAAATATTCTTGTCCAACGTTATTCTTTCTCCAACCGCGCACAATGCGGTAGCCGATGGGCGCAAACAGCATTTCCATAATCAATTCTGCCATCGCGCCGGTGAGTGCGCAAACGGCGCATTGCGGGAGCGTCCAGCGGAAGCCATTCCAGTAAACGGGGGCAAATCCAATAAACACAATGACGGAGAAAATAAAATTATCCATAAATTGGCCGATAAACGTGGAAATATAAGTGCGCGTGGCGTACGCCATTTTGCCGTCGGGATGCTTATGGAACATTTTACCCACACCCCAGTTTAGAAAATTGTGGATTACCGCGGAGGCTAAGAACGCCATCGTGCTGCCAAGCAGAATAAACCAAGTGCCGCCCAGCACATTGTCAAGGGCAGTGTAGTCGCCGGCATTGGATGGAATGATGCTGGCTATGTAAAATATGCCGCAAGTGAGTAAGTTGATGGCAGAGGCTAATATTGCCACCTGATTGGAGGCTTTGGGGCCAAAATGCTTCGTAATAATATCCATACACATAAAGGACAACCAAGAGACTAAGATTCCGCCGTCCAAAGCAATCCACGAAAGCTGCACGAGTGTTTTATTTGCCAGCAGATTCATACAAACCACGCTGACTACAAAAAGGGATACCACTGTAGCCGGAATACAGTGAAATAAGATCTTTATTTCCAGCCATTCGTGCTTCATTTTATTGATCATCGGATCCTCCTCGAAAAGAAAAGTGGCGATGCCATAAAAGCAAAGCCACCAGAACAATCCAATCTTCTATTATGGAAGTCCTGGTTTTGTTTAACGACAGGATGGTACAAACGAACTGTCGTGAGTTCATTATATAAGAAGCGGACGGAAAATACAAGAGAATTATTTCTTGAGAAATCATTGGAGATTTGGTGGGTCGATAGGGTGGAAGTTTATGGATACGATGAACCTGTGCAATAAACAAAAGCACCATTATGATGCCAACTTAAAGTTGGTTTTGTTCATCCCTAATAGGATGTTCTTTTGTGCTTTTTAAAATAATTAATCCAACCACTAGT
>JAZRHX010000059.1:0-9615 GCA_045644985.1 Clostridia bacterium
CATACTTCACCAAGGAAGAATCGCCGAGATGAAAACCGGTGAAGGAAAGACCTTGGTTTCTACTCTTCCAGCTTATTTGAATGCTTTGACAGGCAAAGGCGTTCATCTGGTTACGGTGAATGACTATTTAGCAAAGCGGGACAGTGAGTGGATGGGCAAGATTTATAATTTCTTGGGTCTTACCGTAGGTTGTATTGTCCATGACTTGACGCCGGAACAAAGACAAGCGGCCTATGCTTGTGATATTACCTATGCTACCAATAATGAACTTGGTTTCGATTATCTTCGGGACAACATGGTCATTTATAAAGAAAGTTTGGTGCAGCGGGAGCTACACTTTGCCATTGTGGACGAGGTAGATAGTATCTTAATTGATGAAGCCCGTACGCCTTTGATTATTTCCGGCATGGGCAATAAATCCAGTGAATTATATGAGCGAGCAGAATCTTTTGTATCTACCTTGAAATCTCTCGTAATTAAAGAGACCGACAGCAAGGATTTGATGGAAGAGGTTGCGGAAGATTATATTGTAGATGAGAAAGCTAAGACGGCAGTGCTTACGAAAGTGGGTGTAGCCAAGGCGGAGAAGTGGTTTAATTTAGAGAATCTTTCGGATCCGGAGAATGGAGAGGTTTCTCACCATATTAATCAAGCCTTGAAAGCCCACGGGATTATGAAGCGGGATATTGACTACGTGGTCAAGGATAACAGTATTATTATTGTAGACGAGTTTACCGGCCGTCTGATGTTTGGACGTCGCTACAATGAAGGTCTTCACCAAGCGATTGAAGCCAAAGAGAAAGTAAAGATTCAAAAAGAAAGTATGACCCAAGCTACCATTACTTTCCAAAACTTCTTCCGTATGTACGGAAAGCTTTCCGGTATGACCGGTACAGCGCTTACGGAGGAAAGCGAATTTAATGATATTTACTCGTTAGACGTTATTGTTATTCCCACTAACAAACCTGTTCAGAGAAAAGACCATCCCGATGCTGTTTATAAGACGGTGAATGGCAAGTACAAAGCGCTATTGCGGGATATTGTAGAAGCCCATGACCGGGGACAACCGGTGCTGATTGGTACCGTGTCTATTGAGAAATCCGAATTCTTAAGTAAACTTTTGGGACGAAGCGGGATTAAACACAACGTACTCAATGCAAAGAACCATGAACGGGAAGCCGAAATTATTGCCCAAGCCGGTAAGTTTGGCGCGGTTACCATTGCCACAAACATGGCGGGTCGTGGTACGGATATTGTGCTGGGCGGTAATAGTGAATTCATGGCTAAGCAGGATATGCGTAAAGAAGGTTATTCCGATGAATTGATTGCTGCGGCAGACAGTTTCGCAGAAACAGATGTACAGGAAATTTTGCATGCCCGTGCCCATTACAGAGAACTGGTGGAGCTACACAATCGGGATACGAAAGCAGATAAAGAAAAAGTGCTGGAAGCCGGCGGTTTGTTTATTATGGGTACAGAACGCCATGAGTCCCGCCGAATTGACAATCAATTAAGAGGTCGTGCCGGTCGACAGGGTGACCCGGGTCGTTCCCGCTTCTATATTTCCCTTGAAGACGATTTAATGCGTTTGTTTGGCTCCGACAGAATGAGCGGTATCATTGATACGTTGGGTGTGGAAGAAGACTATGCCATTGAACACAAGATTCTTTCTAGTGCTATAGAAGGTGCACAAAAACGTGTAGAGGGAAGAAACTTTGATTCCAGAAAGCACGTGCTTCAATATGACGACGTTATGAATCAGCAAAGAGAAATTATTTATGCGCAACGTCGTCGTGTGCTGGATGGAGAGAATTTGAAAGACAGCTTTATGAACATGATCTGCAATCGTATTACGGAGACGGTGATGGGATACTGTAATGAGGACGTACCGGCAGATCAATGGGAATATGAAATGATTGGAAACGATTTGGTGGGAATGGTTTCGAAGGATTTATTGGAAACATTGGGGGCGAAGGCCGCCCAAGGAGAAATCAAGCCACAGGAATTGGCCAATCGTTTAATTGAAGACACAAATGCCCGCTATGAAGCGAAAGAAGCGGAAGTGGGCGAAGCCTTAATGCGAGAAGCGGAGAGAGTGGTACTGTTGCGGGCTGTGGATGAGAACTGGATGACCCATATTGACGCCATTGATCAGTTGAAATATGGTGTGGGCCTTCTCTCTTACGGTCAGAAGAACCCGGTCGTGGAATACAAATTCCAAGCGTTCCAAATGTTTGAAGATATGAACAATGCCATTCGGGATCAAGCTGTTCGTATGATGCTTACTTTGAAGCTCCGCGCCGATACAACACTGGAAAGAAAGCGGGTGGCAGGACCCGGCAAAGAAGCGCGAGGGGGAGACGGTTCCGGTGCGGGAACGGAGCAAGGTGCTAAACAAGCCGGTGCGCCGGAGAAACCCAAAAGTGTGGTTCGTCAAGCTGCGAAAGTAGGCAGAAATGATCCCTGCCCATGTGGAAGCGGTAAGAAATATAAAAATTGTTGTGGTGAATAAAGCGTTGTTTCGGGCGAGAACATAAGGGGGAACGGTATGCTGGATATTAAAGAAGAAATCAAGGATTTTAAACCGGTAGATTTAAATGGGCTATCTTCGGAAGACGCTCTTTATACAGAATCTATGCGGATTGCTTTCACGTTATACAATAAAGCCTTGAAGGAAATTCGTGAAGGCTATCGGGATTTGGCTAAAAATAATCTGCGCAAAGCCGTGACACACTATCCGGAATTTGGAGATGCCATGATTGTTTTGGCTATCTGTACTTTTGTTAACGGCGATCGAATTGGTGCGGTGCGGTTGTTTAATGCCATTAAGAAGCCGGAAGATCGTAAGAAAGGCATGGAGATTTTGGATCATTTGGCATCTGCGCCGGATTACATTCCGCCCAGGGATTCCACACCGACTGTGGTGGAAGTACGCCCGGTACAATCGGTTTACGAGAAACCTGTTTTTGGGAAATACAGTGAACCTGTCACCCAAACCGCCGCCTTGTCCCGGGAAATTCCGACGGAGATTTTTCCTGCGGAAATTCGACCGGCTTCCCAACATTCCGGGCTTACGGAAGAAGGCATACAAAGGACAAGAGGTGTGCGTACCCAATATACCGGAACTCATCGGCAGGAATTGATGCGCAAAGAGCAACGAACTGAAAGTCAGGAGCAGTCTGCCGTTTCCCCGGCTCCGGAGAAACCGATTCATGAATCCCCAAAAGAACGGCAAGAAGCCCGCGTAACAGGGGATTTATTTCAAAAGAACAAGGTCTTAACTTTGATTTTTGTTCTATTGGCAGCCTTTACCATTTTGGCGGGAGCCGCATGGATGCATGCTGCTGCACAGAATCGGAAATTAAAAGCAGATTTATCCGCACGGCCTCCTGTGGTTGCAACAGAAACCTCGTCCCCAAACCCATCTTGAAATTAATCCAAAATAGGAGAAAGCAGTATGAAACATTTCGGAGAATTAGTTGTACGGGGTGGTGTTCACGTACAACCCGGACAATTGGTAGTCATCTATAGCCCTATTGAATGTGCTGGATATGCACGGATGGTTATGGAGGCTGCTTATAAAGCCGGTGCCGGAGATTGTATAATTCAGTGGAGGGATGATCAAAGTACCCGTATTCGGTATGAATATGCTCATGTGGATGCCCTTTCTGTAATCCCGGAATGGATGACGGAATCCAGAATGTATTACGCAAAAAAAGGGGCATGCTTCATTTCTATTGCCTCGGAGGATCCGGATGTATTCTCCGGTGTGGATCCCATGAAATTGCGCATCCAAAACATAGCCTCTAATCAAGCCTACGCAGAATATTGGAACACGATCACCCAAAATAAATGTACCTGGTGTGTGGTGTCGGCACCCAATGAAGCTTGGGCGCGGAAAGTATTTCCGGAATTGTCTACACAGGAAGCCATGGCGTCGCTGGAGAATGCTATTTGCAAAACCATGCGTTTAGATACGCCGGACCCAATCAAGGCGCTAGAAGAAAACAATCAGCAGATTGCAAGAAGAGCGAAAAGCTTGAATGAATTACAGTTTAGAACCCTTCACTATCGAAATGGTTTGGGTACGGATTTCACTGTAGACTTACCTAAAAACCATATTTGGCAGGGCGGTGCGGAGCCTGCGCAAAATGGCGTTCTATTTACCGCCAATATTCCCACGGAAGAAATTTATACGGTACCGGATTTTCGTACAGCCAACGGACGGCTGGTTTCCTCTATGCCTCTATGCCATCAAGGGAGAATGGTCAAGAATTTTACGCTCACGTATGCTCAGGGGGTTTTGGTTAGATTTGAAGCGGAAGAGGGCAGAGAAGTTCTGGAAAATATTTTCTCCGCAGATTCGGGGGCCAGCCGTTTGGGTGAGATTGCGTTGGTGGAGAAGCGTTCTCCCATTGCGGAAATGGGATTGCTGTTCTACAATACGCTTTTTGATGAAAATGCTTCTTGTCACTTTGCCGTAGGGTCCGCATATCCTTCTTGCGTAGAGGGCGGATTCAATCTTACCGAGGCGGCGTTACTGGAAAAGGGCATTAATTGTTCCGATGAACACGTAGATTTTATGGTTGGGACCGAGGATTTGGAAATTAAAGGCATTTTGGCAGATGGCTCTGTCGTTCCTGTATTCAAGAATGGAAATTTTGTGTAAGAAGGATTGCTTGGATTGCAACGGATTTATAAGTGTGATACAATCCGACTGTGTACTCATTGTGCATGACATTCTGAAGGAGTATGAAGGATGAACATAATTGTTGTAGGTTTAGGTAAGATTGGCAGTACCATTCTTGCCAGTCTTGTAAGTGAAGGACATGATGTGGTCGCAGTAGATAGTGATCCCAAAGTTGTTTCTGAAATTGCAAATACGTATGATATTATGGCTGTTTGCGGAAACGGCGCAGACGTTGAACCGTTGGAAGAAGCCGGCGCTACAAAAGCGGAGCTGGTGATTGCGGTTACTGCTTCGGATGAAATGAATATGCTCAGCTGTTTTATGGCGAAGAAATTAGGGACCAGACATACCATTGCCCGTATTCGGAATCCTGAATATAATGATCGCAGTTTGGGTTTTATGAAGCAACATTTGGAATTGGCCATGTCCATTAATCCGGAACAGTTGGCTGCTGAGGAATTATTTAAACTGCTAAAATTCCCGTCTGCATTGAAAGTGGAGAGTTTCTCCAGAAGAAGCTATGAAATGGTAGAACTTCGTGTGCGCAATGAATCCGTATTGAATGGTATATCTCTGAAAGAAATGCGTATGCGTTATAAAGCGAAATTTTTGGTTTGTGTGGTGCATCGGGAGGATACAGTTGTTATTCCGGACGGTAATTTTGTGTTGCAGAGCGGAGATAAGATTAGCGTTGCTGCTACGCCGGCAGAAATTCATAAGTTGCTTCGGGAATTGGGAATTCTTCAAAAGCAAGCCAGAAGCGTGATGATTTTGGGTGGGAGCAGAACAACGTATTATCTTGCGAAGATGCTGCTGAATTCCGGTAATAGTGTGAAAATTATTGAGCGGGATCGGAACTTGTGCCGTGATCTTTGTGACGCTTTACCGAAAGCTGTGGTCATCCAAGGGGATGGCGCCCATCAGGATTTACTGATGGAAGAAGGTCTTGCGGAGCAAGATGCTTTTGTGGCACTGACCGGGATGGACGAGGAGAACATCTTGATTTCTATTTTTGCCTCTGTGCAGAATATTCCTAAGGTGATTTCTAAAGTGAATCGGGATGAGATGGCAACCCTTGCCGAAAAATTGGATTTAGATTGTATTGTATCTCCCCGTAAGATTATTGCGGATATTATCATTCGCTACGCCCGGGCACTGCAAAATTCTTTGGGAAGCAGTAAAGTAGAAACGTTATATAAATTGATGGATGATAAAGCAGAGGCATTGGAGTTTGTAGCCGGTGCGGATTTGCCTTTCTTGGGCATTCCCCTAAAGGATCTTCGTTTTAAACGGGATGTTTTGATTGCGGGCATTATTCGAGATCGCAGACCTATTATTCCTGCCGGTGACGATTTTATTCAAGCCAATGACCGTGTGGTGGTTATTGCGGCGAATCAGCGACTTCAGGATTTGGCGGATATTATTTAGAAGGACTGTGCTTATGAATTTCAGAATGATTTTTCATATGTTAGGGAAGATTATCAATTTGGAAGCGGCGTTGATGGTGCTTCCTTTTGTTGTGTCCTTAATTTATCAAGAAAAGTGTTCTTTAAGCTTCTTAGTGGCGATTCTGGTTGCACTCGTAATTGGAATTCCACTGTCTATGCTTGCTCGTCCTAAAGACAAGGTCATTTATGCTAAAGAAGGATTTCTGGTGGTCGCGCTTACGTGGGTTTTGTACTCCTTAATTGGTGCTTTGCCTTTCGTGCTCAGCGGCGAGATTCCTTCCTTTATCGACGCTTTCTTTGAAACGGTCAGTGGCTTTACTACTACGGGGGCATCTATTGTTCCTAACGTAGAAGTATTAAGCTACGGAATTTTATTTTGGAGAAGTTTCACACACTGGATTGGCGGTATGGGTGTATTAGTGTTAATGATTGCGCTCCTTCCTCCGGATTCCGGCCGAGCTATTCACATTCTGCGCGCAGAAATGCCCGGTCCGGTGGTAGGTAAACTGGTACCCAAGGCGCGGGAAACCGCGAGGATTCTATATTTCATCTATTTGGCAATGACTGCTTTGATGATAGTTTTCCTGCTGTTTGGAGATATGAGTTTCTTTGAATCTTTGATTCATACGTTTGGAACTGCGGGAACCGGTGGCTTTGGTATTCGTGGGGACAGCATAATGGGATACAGTGCGTACAGCCAATGGGTCATTACCATATTTATGCTGTTGTTTGGCGTTAACTTTAACTTGTATTATATGATTTTGCTGAAGCGAATTAAACCAATCTTCCGCAGCGAAGAACTTTGGGCGTATTTGGGCATTGTTGGGGTGTCTATTACCTTGATTATCGTGAACGTTTCTTCTTATTTTACCAGTATAGGGGCGACTGTTCGTCATGCTTCTTTCCAAGTGACATCCATTATAACCACCACCGGTTATGTAACAGCAGATATCAACGCGTGGCCCGGATTTTCCAAAGGACTTTTGCTTCTTTTGATGTTTGTGGGCGGTTGTGCCGGCTCCACAGCAGGCGGCTTTAAAGTTTCCCGTGTGGTTCTTTTGGTTAAATCCATCCGGCAGAATTTCAAGCGGATGTTACACCCTCATTCTGTAGGTGTTGTGCGGATGGAGGGGAAAAGGGTGGATGACGATACCTTAAATGGCGTAAATGCGTACTTGGCGATTTATTGTGTATTGTTAGGAGTTATCTTCTTGCTGTTGAGTTTGGAACCGTTTAGCTTGGAAACAAATTTATCAGCCGCAATTTCGTGTTTTAATAACGTAGGTCCTGCTTTCGGCGATGCGGCGGCACACTATGCAGGTTATTCCCCTTGGGCTACACTTCTTTTGTCTGTTGTTATGCTGCTGGGTCGTCTTGAAATCTTCCCGCTAATTATCTTGTTCCTGCCTTTTGCTTGGCGCCGAAGATAAGACGGGCTACTGGAATATCTTTCACTTGAAAAGGTGTCTTCTATCCTTTAGAATGAGCGTATGGAAGATCGAGTTTATTTGTGTATTGATTTAAAGTCTTTTTTTGCTTCTGTGGAGTGTGTTTCTCGGGGGCTGGATCCTATGTGCACTAATTTAGTGGTGGCTGATCCGGAAAGAGGAGATAAGACGATTTGTTTGGCGGTTACGCCTGCTATGAAAGCGTTAGGCGTCCGAAACCGATGCCGTGTTTTCGAAATTCCTAGGCATATCCAATATATTATGGCGTCTCCACGCATGCAACTTTATATTGATTACGCAGCGAAGATATATTCTGTTTATCTTCGGTACGTGGCCAAAGATGATATTCATGTGTATTCCATTGATGCGGTTTTTATGGATGTGACGGGGTATCTGCCACTATATTGTAAGACGCCTAAAGAAATGGCGAAGATGCTCATGGAAGAGGTTCTTGCGCAGACCGGTATTCGTGCCACTTGTGGCATTGGTACCAATTTGTATCTTGCCAAGATTGCACTGGATATTACAGCTAAGCATGCCCCCGATTTTATAGGGGAGCTGAATGAGGAATCTTACCGGAATACTTTATGGGAGCATCGTCCGCTTACGGATTTCTGGCGCATTGGCCCGGGAACGGCGAGGCGGCTGGAACAGCTCTGTATATATACTATGAAACAGGTGACACAAACCAACGAAGAACTTCTTTACCGTCATTTTGGAATTGACGCAGAATTGCTGATTGATCATGCCTGGGGTAGGGAGCCTGTTACTATTGCAGAGATTCATCAGTACCATTCCAAAAGCAATTGCCTTACCAGCGGACAGGTGTTGATGCGTGATTATGCTGCCGAAGAAGGCGAGTTAATTGTAAAAGAAATGATGGATCTACTTTGTCTTGAACTAGTGGACCGAAATATGGTTACGTCATCCGTTACGCTGCAAGTAGGCTACGCCAAGCAATGCGGAGGGACTTTTGTGAAGGGAACAGCATCCGTGTCCCGTCCTACTAATTCCGATACGGTTTGGGTTCGAGAAATCAGTCGGTTATATAATGAAATTGTGGATCCTTCTGTGCAGATTCGTCGTATGAATATTACTTGTAATAAGATTGAAGAGGCAGGAAATGTGCAATACAGCTTGTTTGAGGACCCTAAAGAGGAAGAACAGCACAAGAAACTTAGGCAAACGGTGGTGTACCTTCGGAAACGTTTTGGAAAGAACGCAGTGCTTAAAGGAATGAATCTGGAAGGACACGGAACGACCATGGAAAGAAATCGGCAGATTGGAGGACATAAGAGTGGCGAATAAATCCTACATTCCGAAACAAAAGATGCCTATTTCCGAGCGGGCAAAGCAGTTTGCTCCTTTTTCGCCTTTGAACGGTCTGTCTCGCGCACTCCGTCTCCGGGAACAGATTATTGTGCCCAAACCCACCCTTTGTGAAGATCAAATTGCGTATTTAGATAAACAGTTGTGCTGTTTGAAGCCGGATATGGAAATTGAGTTGCTTTTCTATAGGGATGGTCAAGTTCGCCGTATAACCGGCAGGGTGACGCGGATTGAACCCCGGAAACAGAGAATATTTGTAGAGCAACAGGAAATTTCCTTTTATGAGTTCTTGGACGTTCGGATAAGGTTACCTCAGAATTCCGGTGAGAAAGATTTCTATTCCGATGAGCAGTAGGATTATGCCGCCTAGAATCCCGGCTTTTCCCGCGAGACGAATTCCCATCTTTCGTCCTATCAAGAGCCCTGCCAGACAGATGACAAAGGTTACAAACGCAATAATGCCGGCACATAGCAGTGCTTTTCTAAATATGTAGTCTGATATTGTGAAGCCCACGGACAATGCATCAATGGAGGTGGCAACCCCTTGTACCAGTAAAGCGGTAAGTCCAATGGGTGTGCATTTCCCGGGTTCATCTTTATGCTTAATTCCGTCATAGAGCATAGTGCCGCCGATATATCCCAGCAGTACTAGTGCAATCCAAGGAATCCAGGCTTCAAAGGCTTGAAAATACCGCACGAT
>JAZRHX010000060.1:0-5282 GCA_045644985.1 Clostridia bacterium
GCGCTCTTATCGTTGTTGGCGATGAGAATGGTCGTGTAGGTGTTGGTCTTGGTAAGGCGGCTGAAGTAACTGAGGCTGTTCGAAAGGGCACCGAAGATGCAAAGAAGAACCTCATTCGCGTTCCTATGGTAGGAACTACCATTCCTCACGAAATTATCGGTGAGTATGGTGCCGGTCGCGTTCTCTTGAAGCCGGCCAGCGAAGGTACCGGAGTTATTGCAGGTGGACCGGTTCGTGCTGTTGTAGAGCTTGCAGGTATTAAAGATATCCGTACGAAGTCTCTTCGTTCCAACAACCCTCACAATATGGTTGAAGCAACGATTGAAGCGCTTCGCTCTTTGAAGACAGTAGAAGAGGTAGCTCAACTTCGCGGTAAGACTGTTGAAGAAATTCTTGGTTAAGGAGGCTTTGAACAATGGCAAAGATTAAAATTACACTGGTTCGCAGTACGAACAAAGCAATTGCAAAGCAAAAAGCTACTGTTCAGGCGTTAGGTCTCAAGAAGATCGGAAGCACCGTTGAGCAGGAAGACAATGCACAGATCAGAGGCATGATCAAAGTGGTTTCCCATATGGTCAAGGTCGAAGAAGCGTAAGGAGGTTGCCCTATGAAGCTTGATGAATTAAAGCCCGCATACGGCGCAAGCCGTGAGGCATACAGAAAAGGTAGAGGCCATGGATCCGGTAACGGTAAGACGGCCGGCAGAGGTCACAAGGGTCAGAAGGCTCGTTCCGGCGGCGGCGTACGTCCCGGTTTCGAAGGTGGTCAGACTCCTTTATACAGAAGAATTCCCAAGAGAGGATTTAACAACAAGCGTTTTGCTGATGTATACGCTGAAATTAACGTACACCAGTTGGAAGCAGCGTTCAATGATGGCGACGTTGTAACTTTAGCAAAGCTTGAAGAAGTTGGTTTGGTTCAGAAGAAGTTCGATGGACTTAGCATCCTTGGTAGCGGTGAGCTCACAAAGAAGTTGACGGTTCAGGCAACTCGTTTCACAAAGACTGCCGCTGAGAAGATTGCAAACGCAGGAGGAAAGGCCGAGGTGATCTGAAATGAAACTGATAGAGGTTATTAAGAACGCATTCCGGGTGGGGGAACTTCGGAAAAAGATACTTATGACACTCTTGCTGGTTGTCATTTTCAGAATTGGATGTTTTATTCCGGTTCCCGGTTTAACAGACGCTGCCTTGAGCGGTGTTCATAATTACGGTCTCTTCCGTATTATGGACTTGCTTTCCGGCGGTGCATTCCAACAGGTTTCTCTGTTTGCTTTAGGTATCAGCCCATATATCAATGCATCTATTATTATGCAGTTGCTGACTGTTGCGATTCCTGCTTTGGAGAAGCTTCAGAAAGAGGGAGAAGAAGGAAGAAAGAAAATTACCCAAGCGACTCGTTATGTTGCTATCGGGTTAGCTTTGTTCCAATCTGTTATGTTGTATTTCAACATCGACAGCGTGTCCGCGAATACCGTTGATTTGGTTTCCAACGGCGGATTCGATGTACTCACCTTCTTAATTATTGTGGCTGCGTTTACAGCTGGTACGACGGTATTGATGTGGTTAGGTGAGAAGATTACAGAAGTTGGTATCGGAAACGGTATCTCTATGTTAATCTTTGCAGGTATTGTAGCAAACGCACCAGGTGCAATTAAGACCTTATGGGGATATATGTTCGGTGGCGCGTTGCCGTTTAATACAGCAATCAACATTGGTATTGTATTAGCAATTCTTGTTGTTTTCATGGTTGTAATTGTAGCGGTTGTATGGATGGAAGGCGGCGAAAGACGCATTCCTGTCCAGTATGCAAAGCGTGTAGTAGGACGAAAGATTTATGGCGGACAGAATACGCATATTCCGCTTAAAGTAAATTCTTCGGGCGTACTTCCCATTATCTTTGCAATGTCCTTGTTGCAATTCCCTGCAACTATTGTGGCATTCTTAGGAAAATCCGGCAATAGTGGTGGTTTCTCCGGCTTTATTAATCGGTTTTCCACGGGAAATACGTGGGGTTACGTGATTGTATACGCAGTGCTGATCGTGCTGTTTACTTTCTTCTACAACATTGTTTACTTTGATCCTAACGATATTGCAAACAACTTGAAGAAGAACGGTGGCTTTGTTCCGGGTCTTCGTCCGGGTGCACCCACATCGGATTTCATTCGTCGTTCTTCCACAAGAATCACTTGGTTTGGTGCTATCTTCTTGGCAGTACTTGCTGTATTCCCCACAGTCTTTCAGATTGTTTCGGGTTATGTAAGTAAGTCTGTAGGTAACATTAATATGTGGTTTGGTGGCACTACGGTGTTGATTTTGGTTGGTGTTGCACTGGAGACAGTAAGACAGTTGGAAGCGCAGCTCCTTATGAGAAACTACAAGGGCTTCTTAGATTAATTAGATTAAAATGTTGGCAGAAAGATGCGGAGGGACGTGGTGTCCCTTGCCCTTTCTGCCGCATTGCCCTGTTAGGGCATAGGGGGTGTAGGAATGAATTTAATAATGTTGGGAGCGCCCGGCGCGGGCAAAGGTACTATTGCTACATCACTTCAGGAGATCCTGAACATTCCGCACATCTCTACAGGTGATATTTTTAGAGAATATATCCGAAGCGGTACTGAACTGGGGAAGCTGGCGGATAGTTATATCTCTAAGGGTTGTTTAGTTCCGGACGACATTACGATCCAACTGGTTGAAGATCGTCTCTCTCAAGAAGATTGTGCCGCGGGTTTTATTTTGGATGGTTTTCCGAGGACAATTAAACAAGCTTTGGGTCTGGATAGTTACTTAAAGCGTGTAGGCAAGAAAATTACGCGTGTGGTAAATATTGTGGTTTCCGATGAGGAGTTAATCGAAAGATTGACGAATCGGAGAATCTGTAAGTCGTGTAAGGGAAGTTTCAATTTGAGAACGCTTCCGGAAGGAACGACATTGTGTCCCCATTGTGGTGGAGAATTGATTCAACGAGACGATGATAATGTGGAAATTATTATGCAACGTTTTTCTACGTACCACGACGAAACAGAACCGTTGATTGAATATTACTTGAAGCGAAGAAAGCTTGCGAAAGTTCGTAGCGAGCAGACTATAGAAGATACTTTAGAGAATGTTCTGTGCGCGCTCAAGCTTAAAGGGATTGGATGATTTATGATTAATATTAAGTCAAAATCAGAGATTGAGAAGATGAAGAAGGCCGGTAAGATCCTTTCAGAACTTTTTTTTGTACTGGAAGAAAATATTTTACCGGGAATTTCAACAAAAGACCTTGACAGAATCGCTACAGAATATATAATAAAGAATGGTGCTTTTCCGTCATTTCTCGGAGTGCCTAATTATTACGGCGGGATTGATTTCCCTGCCGCGATTTGTGCCTCAGTGAACGCGGAGATTATTCATGGGATTCCCAACGGGAAACCTTTGAAGGAAGGCGATATTGTCAGCATCGATGTTGGCGCACAATTAGAGGGTTTCCATGCGGATGCCGCAAGGACCTTTACCGTAGGGAAATGCTCGGACGAAGCGCTTCGGTTAATAGCCGTGACGAAGCAAAGTTTTTTTGAAGGCGCAAAGTTTGCAGTGCCCGATTGCCGCATTTGTGATATTTCGGGTGCCATTCAAGACTATGTGGAAGCAAATGGCTATTCCGTGGTTCGTGAGTATACCGGTCACGGCATTGGTCGCGAGATTCATGAGGAGCCAGAAGTTCCGAATTATAGGACCAAGGTTCGTGGACCTCGATTGACGCCGGGAATTGCGATTGCGGTTGAACCTATGGTGAACCAAGGTGGCAGTGCGGTAGAGCTTGCGAAGGATAAGTGGACGGTGTATACCAAAGACCGATCTCTTTCTGCACATTATGAGAACACACTCATTATTACAGATGGGGATCCGATCATTACGACACTGTAGTTTTCAGAAAAATCGGGAGGTTGACATTCTTGTCAAAAGAAGATGTAATCGAAGTTGAGGGTGTAGTTGAAGAAGTGTTACCAAACTGTGTATTCAGGGTTGCACTGGAGAACGGTCATGTTGTGGTTGCTCACATTTCTGGAAAGCTTCGTACAAACTACATTAAGATTGTTAAAGGCGACCATGTTACGATGGAGTTATCTCCGTATGATTTAAATCGTGGGCGCATTGTCTGGAGAAAGTGAAGAGGAGGGATTAAACCATGAAGGTAAGACCGTCTGTAAAGCCTATTTGTGACAAATGTAAGGTTATCAAAAGAAAAGGCAAAGTAATGGTAATCTGTGATGCTTATCCGAAGCATAAGCAGAAGCAGGGCTAATTGTTTTAGTAATATATCGTGAGACATCCGCTGCATACGCAAGAAGGCGTATAGCGGGTGGCTTTTCGGTGTAGACAAGGAATATTCTCATTTTGAGGTGCGGCTGCATGCATCGACATGAACCACAAAATGTTAATATAGAAGTTTCTTATTGGAGAACTGTATATTTTTTGGAGGTGTAGTAACACATGGCTCGTATTGCAGGTGTGGATTTGCCGAGAGACAAACGTATAGAAATCGGTTTGACGTACATTTACGGCATTGGTCGTTCTAAGTCGACTGAGATTCTTGCGAAGACCGGCGTAAATCCGGATACAAGAGTTAGAGATTTGACCGACGATGAGATCGGTAAGTTAAGAGATGTTATTGATAAGGAGTACACTGTTGAAGGTGACGTTCGCAGAGCTGTTGCTTTAAACATCAAGCGCCTTATGGAAATTGGCTGCTACAGAGGAAGACGTCATAAGAATGGTCTCCCTGTACGTGGACAGAGAACCAAGACGAATGCAAGAACCCGTAAAGGACCTTGCAAGACTGTCGCTGGTAAGAAGAAATAAGGAGGTTTGAATTATGGCTGCTACAGCAAAGAGACCTACTAGAGGTAAGAAGAGAGAGCGTAAGTTTATTGAAAACGGACAAGCGCATATTCGTTCTACTTTCAACAATACAATTGTTACCATTACAGATAAGAGCGGAAATACCATTTCCTGGGCAAGCTCCGGTGGTTTGGGCTTCCGTGGTTCTAAGAAGAACACCCCGTTCGCTGCACAGTCTGCTGCAGAAACTGCTGCAAAGGCTGCTATGGAGCATGGTCTGAAGACCGTTGAGGTTTATGTAAGAGGCCCGGGTCAAGGTCGTGAGTCTGCAATTCGCGCATTGCAGGTTGCTGGTCTTGAAGTTACACTGATCAAGGACGAGACGCCCATTCCTCACAATGGTTGCAGACCGCCCAAGAGAAGAAGAGTTTAATTACGGAGGTGTTCGAATATGGCAAG
>JAZRHX010000061.1:0-2075 GCA_045644985.1 Clostridia bacterium
GGTCTCTGTTCTGCCACTTTCCTTACTGGAATCCACAGAAGAAGAAATCTCCACACAAAAAGCACTGGCAAATGAGATTGCCAATAAAATTCATTCCGGCACCAAAATGCTGGACTTGATTAAGAAATATTGTGACGATGAAGCGCTATTGGAAACCGACGGTGTGGTACGTATCACAAAAGCAGTGGGGGCATCCTATCCCGAGCTGTATGAATGGACGCAAGAAGTCAAAGCAGGAGATGTGTCGGTAATCGAAACGGATGCTGCAGTTTACGTGGTACAGGCCAATCGCCTTGTGGGCTTTGCGCAACTGAAAGAGACTGAATCCATGGAAGAATGGACCCGTGTTTTTATGGTAAACGAAGAAACCGCAGCACTGCTTCGTTCCGGCAAATACGCAGTGACTGTAAATTCAGAGATATATTCAAATTTGGATTTATCTGCTTTAATTGAAACAGCAATCAAGCAGTGGAGTTAATGCACGTAGGTGCAGAACAGGAGATGGCTTGTGAACAAAGGCGAAAGAATATTCAGTGTACTTATAGGTCTATGTATGGCGGGGCTTCTTGGATGCATCGGCTTTGCAGACAATCATCATGAAATTTTAGCCACAGAACTTTCCCCTACACCGGCTGTAACAGCAGAAACTACAGAGGCAGCAACTGCCACTGTGTCACCAACGGAAGCGGAAACTGCGACTGCCACTCCTACCCCGGTTATAACCCCAACACCTTTTCCTGAGCAGCCCACGCCGGATGACTATTTAATTCGAATTGAAATTAAGCACGGAAACGCCGCTCTAGAGAGTCTCAAACTATCTTCGGCTACCGGCGGAACTCTGGGGATTGTTTCCAATGGAAATTATACGCCCGCTGTAAGTTTTACCAGCGCAGACACTTTCCTGGCCAAAGTAGGCAGTGAATGGCACATACAATTATCCGAGGGCACAACAGATTTCTCCAAAGCACAATATGCATTGTACGAAGTACGTCAGATTTTGAAAGCTGCCGGCATTTCTACACCAATATTCTACCTGCATGATAGCACGAATTGGTACGTAGGCGCCGGAATCTTTTTCCAAAAGCCCGCTCCGGGAATTGAAGATTCCAACGGAGAAAAGCTTTGGGATTTATTCACTACGGCCCTAAACGGAACAATCTATTCCGTTTCCGCCCACGCGCCCGGTACCAATACGATTCGAACCTATTTAAACAATGTTCCGGTTCTTGTGTTGACCACAAGTGGAATCACCTCTAAGATTCGAATACATCCGTATACGGTAAGTGGCGCTACATTACCGCCCCTGCTTCAATTTAACAAGGCACGTTACCGGGGAGATATGGACTTACACCGTTTAAACGGCGGAAATATCAATATGATCAACGAGGTGGAAGTAGAAGAATACTTGTACAGTGTGCTTCCTTCAGAAATGATCAATGGTAGCGATAAAGATTATGCGAAAAGGATTGAAGGGTTGAAAGCACAAGCAGTTACTGCCCGGACAAAAGCATATTTAGGTGTTTTCAAAGGCGGATTAAATAACTACGGTTTCCATTTGTATGGGGACGAGAACTCTCAAATGTACGGGGGATTTACGAAATCCTCCGGTGTGGCAGGAGAATACAACAATTCTACCCAGGCAGTAAACCAAACTAAAGGAAAAGTGTTGAAATATAACGGGCGACTAGTGGATACGCTGCTGTATCACGGAAACAACGGTGGTTTTATCGAGACCCCAAACAATGTTTGGTCCGGAACTGCACCTTATTTGGTTTCTAAAGCGGATACGTGGACGGTAGCTACAATTACAACCCCCTCTTTCACAGGAACTGAGCTCTCCCAAAAGTTAGCCACCTACGCAAAGAACAAGGGCAAGGGGGATGTAGGCTCCGTTCTTTATGTCAGCGTGGTGTCCCGCTCCAAATCAGGTCGTGTAATCGAGCTTCTAATCGAAGGAACCAAAAGTAGCGCCATTCTAACGAAAGAACAAACCCGAACCGCAATGAGTTTGAAATCCCAGTTGTATAACTTCGATTCAACCACCATTCTTTCTGTTAAGTCCCAGCGGGACGGCA
>JAZRHX010000062.1:0-3751 GCA_045644985.1 Clostridia bacterium
GGATAGTTTGCTGTATCATAAATCGTACATTGCGAACCCACGGCCATACCGGCAGCAGATCCAGCGTACGAGGTACCGGTAGGCCATGCCCAAGGACTGTAGGAGGATTCATTCATCCAGTTCGAGTCAGCGTAAAGCAGAAGTTCCGAGTTAGAAGCCGTACCGGTCAAGAAAATATCAGAAAGACCTGCATGGGTAACCGAGATTGGTTCACCATACAAATACTCTGTCTTATCCGTGGAAATCGTCGTATGATAAACATTGATTTCAACAACATTGGATACACGAGTACGGTTTTTATAATACGCATTCTGTGAAGGAGCACCGCTTGTATCGTAAATAAACACAGCTAATGTATATTTACCTTGCGCAAGCGCACTGCCGGCATAGTTATCACCCTTCGTACCATCTGCCGTAAATATGCGAACGCCGGACTCAGTAATCGCAGTATTCGCGACCGCATGTGAACCACTACCAAGGGGGCCCAAATCAGCATAATCAAGCTTAGCACCAAGCATCTGTGCATCGGTCAAACCGTGCCCCTTCATTAGCCGAAGCTCACAGTCCGACCATACACCGTTAGACAATTTAAACAATGTCTCTGTCATTCCGGAGAAATTAACGCTGACACCGTTAATAATAGCCGCATCCGTGCCGCCACCAGCTAATTCAAGCTGAATCGGATACTGAGGAATCTCTACAACAATCTCAATCTTGTTGGTAACTTGAGGAATACCGGATTCATCCCAGTCAAATGCCCAAATGGTGTATTCGCCCACAGGTACAGCTTTCATGCTAGAACCATAATCATGACCATCTGCCGGGAGAGAAACAGTACCAGACGCATTACGCTTGGGAGTTAGGCTACCCAAAGTCGTATCCATCTTGGTCATATCAATGTAGTCATGTCTACTTCCACGTGCAGTCAGGTTATGCCCCTTCTCTAAGCGAAGCTCAACGTCATGCCAAGTGTCATCCGTGCCACCCGGATTAAAATTCTCGGCGGACAGCCCCTCATACTTGATGACAATATCCTCACCGTAAGAGAACACCTTCTTCTCTGTACTAATGGTCAATTTGTATTCGCCGCTCGCATCTGTCTTCGTATTGTTAAACACAACTACTGTAACGGTAGCTGCCACAATAACCAAAAGAGCAAGGGCTATACCAAGCCATTTCTTCTTCATAAATTTTCTCTCCTTCCAAAGATAAAATTAAACCAATAAAACCAACAATCTAATAATAGAACCGCCGAAAGCAATCCAATTACGGATTGCTTCTGGCTGAACTATATCAATACAATTTGCTCAAATGCACCATATAAGATTCCATGTTGGCACCATTCTTGGTGATGTTTACCACACGAGCCCCCGCAGTAGATGCGGATTTGGTCTGACCAATTGTGGAACAACATGCAAACAACATGTTCATATAGGTACCGGAGAAGTCATTCTGTTCATTGTAACCGCAGAAGACACCTTTAATATCTTGACGGTTGAAGAACGTAGAAATAATACCGGAATCACGCTCGGAAGCACTGATCTTCTCCACGGCAGAGCCTTGCATATTCGTCCGGTCTTTGTTCTTGATAATGTAACGGAACTGGAACGGCGGTACCTGGAAATACATCATACCGGGAACAACCTTTCCACCATTCTGTTCTTGGAACTTAAGGGACTGATTCCAATACCAAAGACGCTGGGTAAAGTGAATACAGTCTAAATTGGTATTACCGGAAAGCTGGCTGCCAAGTAACACTTTATCTTCCAGTCCAGCTTCATAATCATTTAAGTAACCGTTAGCATCCAAGCACCACACGTTGAAACCAACTTTGTTATTTGCCTGCTTAATAGGCAATACAAAGTTACTTACACCGTATACGTCAGAACCGCTGGCTTTAGAAACGCAGTATGGATAGGATTGGTAAACTTTCATTTGATCTGCTTTCTTGTAGCCGGTCTTCTTCTTCGCGGTGCCCTCTGCATCTACGCCGAAAGCATGACACCAAAGAATCTTACGATCCTCCAACGGTGCATTCACTGCATCCAAAATGGTACGAAGATCTTTCTCATTAGAAATAGTACCGTCGTGAATATCACCGCCAAAGATAACCAATGAGGGTTTTTCTTTATCAAGAACCTTCTTCATATTATCAATGACCTTGGTATCCACCTTCTTGGACAAACGAAGATCCGAGAAGATTACAATCTTAAAATTACCGCTGGAATTAAAGCGAAGTTCTTGGTTAACAGTTGGTTTCGCCGTAGGATTTGTCGTAGCGTTCCCTGTAGGCACGGAAGAACTCGGACCTTGGGAAGGAACTTGAGATTCACTCCCCTGGGTAGGATCTTCAGAAGGAACAGACGACGTAATATCATCTGTACTACCGCCTTCCTCGGGCTTTCCGCAGCCGGTCATCACCGTGCACATCAACAGTAAGAGGGCAACACAGGAAACTATTTTCTTCATAAATTCATTTCTCATATCGGCCACCTCCTTACTTCAAATCCTTCACGTAAGACATATAAGTGGTAAACGCAAAGGGATTATTTTGGTCAATTTCCACAATACGTGCACCAATTTGATTTAAATCAAAGTACGGTGTACTCCCGTTATAAATACGGGCACCGGCAGTAGGCGTGTACGCCATGGTAATACCCATGTATTTCCCAGAGAAATCGTTAACATGGTCGTGACCGCAAATCAATGCCTTTACATCGCCTCGCTCGTAACAAGCCTGGAATAAACCGCCATTTACTTCGGGGGCACATACTGCTTCTCCCTGCTTTCCGGTAAATCCGGTCTTTGTCTTATTCTTAACAATGTAGTTCCACTCATAAAGCGGAATATGAAATAGCATCATCGCAGCAATCTTTGAACCGTTGTACTTCTCCAAAGCAACGGAAGTATTCCAGTACCAGGCTACTTGATCCATTTGGATAATATCATAAGTATTTCCGCTGTAAATCATAGAGCCCTTCGTCTTATCGTTCATATCTGTAGTTTCCAATAAAGCTAACTTCTCTGCGCCCTTCCTGAATTTATAGATGTAGCTGTGAGAGTCCATCATAAACACATTAAAGGCAATCTTATTGGAATCAGAACGAAGTACAGGCAGTACGTAGTTACCCACACCGTATACCGTACCGGCTTTGGAAATATTGTACTTAAAGGACTCATACATCTTCTGCTGTTCCGCTTGCGTAACGTTTACACCGGTATAATTGTAACCACCCACTACGTGATTTCCGTAAACCTGCGCCCAGGGAATCTTCCGATCTTCCATCGGCTTACACATAGCAGTCAGATAAGTCTTTAAGGCACTTGCGTTAGAAAAACTACCACAGTGATTATCACCGCCAAGCAAAACCAAATCCGGCTTTTCTTTATCCAAAAGACCGTTCATATCGCGAACAAGATCTTTATTCATAGGATACGAATCCTGAATATCGGAGAATATGAGAATCTTAAATTTGCCATCTTTACCAAAACGGAGCGTATGCTTAAGATCAAGCGCACTGCTCACGTATTGGTCAGCGGTAGAGGGAGATGCTGTAACATCCCCCTGTGTCAAACCCATCATATTCACCATAACCATAATCAACAGCAAACAAAGTGCTACGATCTTTCTTGGTAAGGTTTTCATGAATTAATCCATCCTTTACTGTATCAATTGTGCTTTCTTAAATTACAGGTTGTTGTACATCGCTGCAACGGTGTCTGCATCAAAAGCTTCCGTGTAAATACCGAA
>JAZRHX010000063.1:0-1211 GCA_045644985.1 Clostridia bacterium
ATCTTGGCGCCCATAGCATTCAAAAAGTTCGCTACGTCTACTACGTGGGGCTCTTTAGCACAGTTCTCGATTACGGTTTGTCCGGTTGCGCGGCAAGCCGCCAACATCAAATTGATGGTAGCACCAACAGACACGATATCCAAATAGATATTGGCACCGGTTAACGTGCCGTCTTCTTTGGTGGAAACCGCTTGTACTTCGCCTCTGGATTCTTGAATTTCAGTTCCTAATGCTTGGAAACCTTTCAAATGCTGGTCGATAGGACGGGTGCCCAAACTGCAACCGCCGGGGAGGGCAACGTTCATCTTGCCGAAACGACCCAATAAGGCACCCATATAGTAATAGGAGCCGCGAAGTTTACTGACCACGTCAAAGGTCGCAGAACTATCCTTCACGCCGGATGCATCCACTCTTACAGTATGAGCATCCAACCACTCACAGTCAGCGCCCAACTTCTCCAGAATTTCAATCATCAACTTTACGTCAAGAATGTCCGGTAAATTTTCTATTGTACAAGGCAGATCAGAAAGTAATACTGCCGGAATAATCGCAACTGCGGCGTTCTTGCTACCGCTTACGGTAACATCTCCTTTAAGAGCCACGCCTCCTTCAATAATGAACTTCTCCACGACTTGTTCCCCTTTAAGTATGTTATGTCGTTCTATCCCTATATGAAAGTACAATCCATTCTATCATGATTTCATGGTTTTCGCAAGGGGAATTTCATTGACAGCCCTTGGGGAATAAGGTATGATGCTAGTGATATTTTACCCGGAAAGGCAGCGGCTGAAATGAACCGAAATGGGCCTCTTGTACAATTTACCCACCACGTGCGGATCGACGCTTTGCAAACCCTGTGGGAGACGTGTTTTCCTGAAGATGCAGCGGGCTTTGCTCAGTGTTTTTTAGAACAATATTATGTGCCGGACCGGGCTGTTTGTGTAGTGGGCGAGGACGGCAGCACATTGGAATCTGCTCTTTATTGGATGCCTTGTATCTATCGAATAGGAGATCGACAGGGGACTTTTTTGTATATTTATGCGATGGGAACCCATCCCAATTATCGCAGACGAGGCAATCTTCGGGCAATGTTGGAATTTGTGGAGCAACATTGTATTGTCCGGGGAATTGACGGGATTATACTTCATGCGATGGACACGTCTAAGTCCAGTGTGGAAGCTTTTGGAATGAAACCGCTTCTAACCCTTGGC
>JAZRHX010000064.1:0-1462 GCA_045644985.1 Clostridia bacterium
CTTGGCACACAGAACGACATGGCTACGATCCGACTTAAACCATCGCCAATATACTCTACACCATTTATTTTGTAGGAATCCAAAAGCCCCGTGTCCGGATTAATCTTTACGTATTTTCTCCCGTTATCGAATACAAAGGAAGGCGTTCGCGCCACCTTTTCTGTGTGCACAAATTCAACGTATACACGGAAGCGGGTCAGAGCCATGGGTTTCAAATGGGCCTGGAAGTTAATCCGCTTTCTCCAGTCCAAATTCAAGTTGCTTTCTTCTTTGATGACCTGGTAAGGAACCGGCTTTCCATTTTCATCCAAAACTGTAATCCGGGACAAAATATCGTCTTGCCAATTCTGGTCCGCTAACATGAATTCACATTCTACATTGTCACAAAGTTCGTATGGATGGGGGTTAAAGACCACAATGGGGTACTCGCCCTCGCTTGCCGGAGCTTGCGCGGCGGAAAGGGCGAAAAAGGCTTTGATCTTCACACGCTCTGCCTCTAAAAGGCCGTGGTTTAAGAGTTTAAGACCTGCATCTTCCGAACATTGTATGGCACTTCCGGGAAGAATGTCGTGGAATTCTGCATTCAGCAAATCCAAAGTTGCAGTCTGTAATTGCGCTTCCGGGTATTCAGAAAGTGCCCCGCGCATGTAGGCAACCGAAGAAATTTTTTCTGCCATATAAAGTTCCGCTTCCAGTTGGGCGTGTTTTTGCTTCACGCGATACGTAGAAGTGTAGCATCCCGGCATGGAAATATGCAAGGAGCGGTCAAAAATTTCTGTGGGTGTAATTTCTGCGAAGAATTTCTCCGGTGTGGAATGAAGATATTGGATATGGGGATCCGGTAAAATGTCCCGCTCTATATCCGCTAAATCTTTGCGAGAAGGACCGCCGCCATGGTTGCCAACGCCCCAAAGAACCATCCCCACGGGGAAATTTTGATTTTCAGCCCGTTCTCGAATGGCCGCAGCACTTTCTCCTAAAGGCGTATTGTAGCCGCCGATGCTGCGGGCGCCTTTGATTTCACTGCCGTCTAACCCTTTCCATACAAACTGCTCACTGGGAAGGGCAAGTTCACGGGGGTAAGGACGCATAAAGATATAACTGTCCTGTCCACATTTTTTGATAATCTGTACAAGTCCTACCGTGTGACCGAAGGGATCGAAGTTAATTGCGGTAGTTGGTACAACGCCGAATTTTTCCTTGAAATATTGTTGCCCCTCCCGAATTTGACGGACAAAACTTTCCCCCGAAGGCATATTGCAATCGGGCTGGAGATACCATCCGCCCATAATATGCCACTTGCCTGCCTTTACAAGATTTTGTATTTGCGCAAACAATTCTGGGGCATATTCCTCCACGTACTTATAGACGGTTACCTCGTTGTGACAGAAGATATAATCAAATTCATCGCAAAGTTTGACCGCAGAATAGAAGGTGGATAGGGTGGCACTTGCGCCTTCCG
>JAZRHX010000065.1:0-2124 GCA_045644985.1 Clostridia bacterium
GATATTGTGTCTAGAAGCATTTTCTCTGAAATGAAGAAGACCGGTGAGTCGCATATGAATTTGGATATCACGATGAAAGATCGGGCATATTTAGAAAAACGTTTCCCCACAATTTTCCAGAAGTGCTTGAGCTATGGCATCGATCTTTCCAAGGATTATATTCCTATCGCACCGGCAGAACATTACTGTATGGGTGGTATCAAAGCCGGACTTTACGGAGATACCTCTATTAAGCGATTCTATGCTTGCGGGGAGGCGGCTTGTACAGGAATTCACGGCGCAAACCGTTTGGCAAGCAATTCTTTATTAGAAGGTTTGGTGTTTGGTCGCAGAATTGGTATTCAAGCCCAAGAAATGGTAGATAGCGTAGGTGAGGATAAGATGCCTCGTTTTGTGAGTTGCGAGTATACAAATGCAGCGGATACGACTTCTGAAGAAATTCAAGAGATGGCGCATACCTTGAAGCAGATTATGACTAAGAAGGTAGGTATTGTACGAACCCAGACTGAATTGGAAGAAGCTTTAGCGGCGGTACGCGCCCTGAAAGAGCAGATTAAAGATCTTGTAAATGATACGCTAGAGAAGATGGCATTGCAGAATGAAGTGACGCTGGCAGAGCAAATCATACAAGCGGCCATTTTACGAAAAGAAAGTCGTGGCGGACATTTCCGGTCTGACTTCCCTCAAAGAGACGACGAGAATTGGAAATGCCATATTGTGATTACCAAAGAAGGGACGGAAATACGATGATCTTAGATCCAAAACAAATTGACAAAGTCGTTCTGAGTGCACTGGAAGAAGATATGCCCTACGGAGACGTGACCACGGACAACCTCATCTCTTTGGAAGATCAGTCCAAAGCCAGATTTATTGCCAAGGCGGATGGCGTACTCGCGGGCATGACCGTGATGAAGCGGGTTTTTGAACTGATTGATCCGGAAGTTTCCGTGGAAATTTATTTTCAAGATGGCAGCAAAGTGAAGAAGGGCGATATTGTAGCCCACGTGGCGGGACGTACCGGCTCTATTTTGAAGGGTGAACGCACCGCGCTCAACTTGCTTCAGCATTTATCCGGTGTTGCGACCCGTACCAACAGTTTTGCGGAGTTGGTAAAGGATTATCCGGTTAGCGTAGTCGATACCAGAAAGACCCTTCCCGGTCTTCGTTATTTAGAAAAGTACGCTGTCCGTTGTGGCGGCGGACGGAATCACCGATTCTCTTTGTCCGATGCTGTGATGTTGAAAGACAATCATATTGTAGCAGCAGGCGGTATCGGTCCTGCGGTTGCGAAGGTGCGAGCAGCCATTCCCCATACGACCAAAATTGAAGTGGAGACAGAGAACCTGGACATGGTACAACAGGCTTTGGATGCAAAGGCAGACATTATTATGTTAGATAATATGTCCAATGAGCAGATGACCGAGGCTGTAAAGTTAGTTGCAGGTCGCGCCCTCACAGAAGCTTCCGGTAACGTAACGGAGGATAGAATCGTAGAGATTGCTAAGACCGGAGTGGATATTATTTCCATAGGTTGCATTACCCACTCTGTGGCGGCTATGGACATCAGCTTGAGATTCTATTGATCTTGGTAAAAATTTCATTTGACTGTATAACCCCTTTGGAAAGAGGCAATATTCTTTTCGAAGGGGTTGATTTTTATGGAAAAACAAATTATAAAATTATTGCCGATTGTTTTGTCCTTGTTTGTAAGCACCGGAACGGTGCCCGTGCAAATCGCAAAAGTGGAGGAAAACCAAAAGAGTTCCTCCAATAGCAGCGCGCAAAGCCATCTTGCGGCAGAAAGCGGCTTTTCTACAGAAGAAATATCCTGGGAGGTTGATGTATATAATCACAGAACCGGGGAGACGATGACACTTCCTATGAATACGTATTTACACGGTGTCGTGCAAAGTGAGATGTACGGAAATTATCCGCCGGAAGCGTTAAAAGCCCAGGCGGTTGCAGCGCGTACCTATGTATACTACCTAAAGCTTAATGGAAGAAAACATCCGGGCGGTGCTTGTGTGTGCACGGACTATAATTGTTGCCAGGCCTGGTCAGAGCCATCTTCCGAGGAAAAGTACTACGATATTATTCGTAAGGCGGTTCAAGATACGGAAGGGT
>JAZRHX010000066.1:0-3131 GCA_045644985.1 Clostridia bacterium
GGGATTAAACATTCTTCGGAAGCAAATTTTATTATGTTCAAACTCCTTCTACAAAAACCGGGTACAGAGTCGTCCAAGAAAAGACCACTATACCCGGTGCGCGTGATTTCAATCAACTTTGTCTTAAACTTTCTGTACCGCCAAAGTTACGGTCTTGCCGTTAATATCCCATTCCTTGGAATAAGCATCTGCGGGGATTTCCGCGTTCACCGTCAAAGCCTCGGACAGTGTTTCTGCCGTAATCTCGGCTTCGTTGGCAGTGAGCACCTTACGAATTTCCGCATTACCTGCTTCGAAGATGGCGATATGATCCGTTACTTCAAAACCAGCCTCTTTCCGCATCGTTTGAATACGGCTGATCAATTCGCGTACAAAGCCTGCTTCAATCAATTCAGGGGTCAACGTGGTATCCAAGATAACGGTAATGCCCTTATCTTCCTGTGCTTCAAAGCCCGGCATCTTTGCAGATTCAATGAGCAAATCTTCTTCCGTAACAGGAGTTGCAACGCCGTCTAATACGATATCCATAGAACCGGTTTCTTTCAGCGTCTTCATGGCGTCCGCGGCATCGCTGCCGGTAAGGGCAGCCAAGTACTCTTTCACACGGCCGATATCTTTACCGAACTTGCGACCCAGCGTTCTAAGTTGCGGCTTAAAGGAGTAAGTGAGGAACGCATCCGTGTTATCTACGAATGCAACGTTCTGTACGTTCAGCTCATTCTTAATGATCTCGGTAAAATATCCGTCCAACGTCCCCTCTGCCTTTACGTACATATTTGCAAGAGGCTGACGGTTCTTAATGGCAGCGTTGTTTCTGGCGCTTCTGCCAAGGACAACGATTTCCAAAACTTTCTCCATGCCGGCTTCCAAATCTGCGTCGATTAGCGTCTCGTCTGCTACGGGGAAGTCGCAAAGGTGAATACTCTTAGGTGCGTTTGCATCAATGCCGGCTACCAAGTTGAGGTAAATATCTTCTGTCATAAACGGAAGCATAGGCGCTGCTAATTTACAGTAGGTTACGATCGTTGTGTACAGCGTTATGTAGGCGTTGATCTTGTCCTGGGGCATGCCTTTTGCCCAGAAACGCTCTCTGGAGCAACGTACATACCAGTTACTGAGTTCATCAATGAAATCAGACAGGGCACGGGCCGTTTCCGTAATCTTGTAATCGTTTAAGGAACTGTCTACGGTCTTTACCAACGTATTGAGACGGGAGAGCATCCACTTATCCATCACGGAAAGTTTATCGTATTCTAATTTATATTCCAAAGGATTAAACTTATCAATATTGGCGTACAATACATAGAACGCGTAGGTGTTCCACAAGGTTCCCAGTACTTTACGCTGACCTTCCGTAACGGCTTTCGCGTAGAAACGGTTGGGAAGCCAGGGCGCAGAGTTGGAATAGAAATACCAACGAATGGCATCGGCACCAAAGGTATTGAGGGCATCGAAAGGATCTACGGCGTTGCCTTTGGACTTAGACATCTTCTGTCCGTTCTCATCCTGTACAAGCCCCAATACGATAACGTTCTTGTAGGGCGCTTTGTCAAAGAGGAGCGTCGAAATGGCCAGCAAGGAATAGAACCAACCTCTCGTCTGGTCTACGGCTTCACTAATAAAGTCTGCCGGGAAGTTATCGTCAAAAATTTCTTTGTTCTCGAAAGGATAGTGCCATTGTGCAAAAGGCATAGCGCCGGAGTCAAACCAGCAGTCGATTACTTCCTTCACACGGGTCATCTGGGCGCCGCACTTAGGGCAGCGAAGGGTTACCGCGTCAATATAGGGGCGGTGCAGTTCGATCTCATCGGGACAGTTATCCGACATCTCTTTGAGCTCGGCAATCGAGCCGATGGCATGACGGTGTCCGCAAGGACATTCCCAAATATTCAAAGGTGTACCCCAGTAACGGTTTCGGCTGATACCCCAGTCCTGAACATTGTTCAGCCAGTCGCCGAAACGACCCTTTCCAATACTCTCGGGAATCCAGTTAATGGTATTGTTGTTCTTAATCAGGTCATCCCGAACAGCGGTCATCTTAATGAACCAGGACTCTCTTGCATAATAAATCAAGGGCGTATCACAACGCCAGCAGTGGGGATAGTCGTGCTCGAACTTAGGTGCGTCGAAGAGTTTACCTTCTTTGTCTAAGTCTACCAATACCAACGGATCTGCTTTCTTTACGAAGACACCGGCATACGGAGTCTCTTCTGTCATGTTACCTTGTCCGTCTACAAACTGTACGAAAGGCAGGTCGTAATTTCTGCCAACCCGGGCGTCGTCCTCACCGAAGGCCGGCGCAATGTGTACGATACCGGTACCGTCGGACATGGTAACGTAGCTGTCGCAAGTTACAAAGAAACCTTTCTTCTTTTGTTTGTCGGCACAAATGCCTGCGCAAGCAAACAAAGGCTCGTATTCCCGGTGCTCTAAAGCGGTGCCGGGGAAAGATTCCAAAATTTCATAAGCGGCTTGTCCCTCGGTTGCCAATTTACCGAGAACCGTATCTAACAAAGCCTTTGCCATATAGTAGGTATAACCGTCCGCGGCCTTCACCTTGCAGTACTCATCTGCGGGGTTTACGCAAAGGGCTACGTTGGAAGGAAGCGTCCAAGGCGTAGTTGTCCATGCCAAGAAGTACGCGTCTTCGCCTTTGACTTTAAAACGAACGATAGCGGAGCGTTCCTTGACGGATTTGTAGCCCTGTGCCACTTCGTGAGAGGAGAGGGGTGTTCCGCAACGGGGGCAGTAGGGAACAATCTTAAAGCCCTTGTACAAAAGACCTTTCTCCCAAATCTGCTTCAGTGCCCACCACTCGGACTCGATGTAATCATCGTGATAGGTGACGTAAGGATCGTCCATATCCACCCAGAAACCAACGGTGCCGGAGAAATCCTCCCACATGCCCTTGTATTTCCAGACGCTCTCCTTGCACTTCTCGATGAAGGGAGCCATTCCGTATGCTTCTATCTGCTCCTTGCCGTCAAGCCCGAGCAGCTTCTCGACCTCGATCTCAACAGGGAGTCCGTGGGTGTCCCATCCTGCCTTACGGGGGCCGTCATAGCCTTTCATTGTCCAGAATCTCGGGACCATGTCCTTGATGACCCTTGTCAGCACATGGCCGATGTGGG
>JAZRHX010000067.1:0-3645 GCA_045644985.1 Clostridia bacterium
ATCCAAAAGACCGTCGGTGAGTTCTGCAAGTTGGGTGTAATCGCTGGTGGATAAGCTTAGCATAGAAAGCTCTTCATAGCCCGTAGACGCAATCAATTTATCCGCCAATTCAATTAAACGTTTCGGAGAACGCTCTCGGACAGGACGATAGATAAATCCGGCTTGACAAAAACGGCAGCCACGAATACACCCACGAAAAATTTCCAACATAATACGGTCATGTACAACTTCCACATTGGGCACGACGAAACGCTCTGGAAAAAAAGAAGACTCAAAGTCATCTACAATTCGTTTATGAATCTTTGCGGGGGCAACGTCTGCAAACGCATCTTTGATTGCCAATCCTGTTTGGTGTCCTTGTTCATCAAAGATGGGTCGGTAAAATGACGGTACATACACACCTTCAATCGTTGCAAGTTGCCGAAGCGTTTCTACTCTGGAAAGATGTGCCTTCTTGCACCGCGCATACGTTTCTACAATTTCAGGAAGCATTTCTTCCCCTTCTCCTAAATTGTAGAAATCAAAGAAATCCGCCATAGGCTCCGTATTATTCGCGGAAGGGCCTCCTGCAAATACCAAAGGATCTCCCTCTTGCCGCATAGATGCCTGTAACGGAATACCTGCCAAGTCCAACATATTTAATACGTTGGTGTAACTCATTTCATACTGTAGAGAAAATGCCACCAAATCAAAATGACGAATTTCCTCCTGAGATTCCAGCGCAAACAACCGATAGCCTTCTTCTCTCATCTTATCTTCAAGATCAGGCCATGGCGCAAACACACGTTCACACCAAGTTTCTTTCCGCTCATTCAGCAACTGATATAAAAGTTTAAATCCCAAATGCGACATGCCAATATCGTAGTTGTCTGCAAAGCATAACGCCATACGAACATCAATATTGGACGTATCTTTCACTACACTATGTAACTCACCGCCGGTATACCGTCCCGGTTTCTCAACGAGCCGCAAGATATGCTCCGGAAGATAAAAGGTTCTCATATACGCAAGCCTCTTTTCCATCAATCTGAAAACAGTTTAATTATATCATAATTATCAAACAATCACCATAGGCGTTGTATAATCTCGACCGCCTTTTTGCCTTTCGGGCGAGGACAACACCAAACTGTACAAATCTTGGGCACGCAAATCCGTCATTAAAACATCTTTGAAAACATCATCATATTCCGTCAAATGATTACGAACTTTTGCCACAGACTTAACAAGCGGAATCTTACTGCGTTTCTCTATCTCACCAATCAAGCAACCGCAAGTCTTCTTAAACCCCAGCAATCTAGCATAAGGGACAGGCAGTATACAAAGCTTCTTTCGGATTCCCAGTAGAGTTTGAAATAAATATCGCCGGATACGGCTACTCGGATAACGAAGTGATGTACACGCCTTTACGATACCTTCTATAGTGGTTTCCGTAAGCGCCGCATTAAAAACTAAATGGCCGAAACCGCCTTCACTAAAAGGCATTGAATCAAGGGCTTCCTTTCCTATACTGCGCACCGATGCAACCACAAGACGGTCAAAAGAATCCGCACAAATCGGCGTTTCATCTTGAAGCCATTTTACAAGGACATCCCCCGAGGTTTCCGGCATATAGGATAAGACCTGCTTCAAATCATTTTCCTTCTCAAGCAGGCACCGGATTTGTTTCGCGCTGGCAAATCCATGAGAAATAAGCCCACTGTCATGATTCGTATATTTACGCGGAACAGCAACAGGTTGAATACATCCATTAAACTTATAAATAGATGCAACATATTCAAGCCCCAATATGTCATTGGGTAATATTCTACACCCATCGATTCCTTCTAACGCATCCGTAATTGCCTTGGCATAGGATACGCCACTGCTGAGAATTTCACGAAAATGGAGTGAAAACGCGGGATTATTCTTCGCCCGTGCCCATTTCTGAATGGTCTCTAAATCAGATTCCGCTCCAAAGGACAGATAGTCAGCGCCAAGACGATGTGCTAAACAAACACCGGCCTCCGCAAAAAACTGAGCGGAAGAAAGTGTATACACACAGGGCAATTCAAAAATTGCATCTATACCGGAAGCAAGCGCCATTTCTGTTCTGGCCCACTTATCTAAAACAGCCGGCTCTCCCCGTTGCACAAAATTACCGCTCATAATTCCGATTACATAGTCGCAACCCGTCTTTTCTTTCGTCTCCGCCAAATGATAGGCATGTCCATGGTGAAATGGATTGTATTCACATATGACAGCAGCAATTTTCATTGATTATTCCAATTCCGTTATATTCTTTGAATTTCCGAAAGGATCAATCTCCATAATGATCGGAAGCACCATGGGATTTCGCTTCGTTTGTGCATAGATATAATCATGAAGGGCATCACGAATATTGTTCTTCTTAAGCGCCCAGTCTTTTCTTCTGGCAATTGAATCCGCACGTTCCAAGCAATTCTTTGTAATCTCCCGAATCTTCTCAATAATCTCTTCGGATTCACGCATATAAATGAAGCCTCTGGAAATCACATCCGGTCCCGCCAAAAGTTCGCCGGTAGCAGTATTTACAGACATAACAATGGCAATCAAGCCGTCCTCTGCCAAATGTTTCCGGTCCTTGAGCACGATATTTCCCACGTCTCCAATACCAAGACCATCAATTAAGATATTACCGGATGGAACCATTTCATCGCACCGAACCGTTTCTCCCTCAAATTCCAGCACACGACCATTCTCTAAAATGAACACGTTCTCGTCGGGAACACCTAAATTAACCGCGATGTTCTTATGAAGCACCAGATGATGATACTCCCCGTGCACCGGCATAAAATACTTCGGCTTTACAATCGTCTGCATTAGTTTAAGTTCTTCTTCACAAGCATGACCGGAAACGTGTACGTCCGCCAAAGACTTATAAATAACGTTAGCGCCACGTTTAAACAATTCGTCAATCATCTTGCTGATGGCTTTCTCATTTCCGGGAATGGGGCTGGCAGAAATGATAACGGTATCACCGGGAACAATTTCTACTTGTCTGTGGGTAGAAACAGCCATACGCGTAAGTGCTGACATAGGTTCACCCTGGCTGCCGGTCGTAATAATAACCAATTCCTCCGGCGGATAATTATCAATATCTTCAATATCCACAAGAATATCGTCTGCAATCTTCATATAGCCGGTTTCAATGGCTACGTCAATTACATTGACCATACTGCGGCCGCAAATAATGCACTTTCTGCCAAATTTAGCCGCCGTATCAATAATCTGCTGAACGCGGTGAATATTGGATGAGAATGTTGCAACGATAATCCGTCCTTTAGTTCTAGAGAAAAGTTCATCAAAAGTTGCACCTACAGTTCTTTCCGACATAGTGAAACCTTTACGCTCCGCGTTGGTGCTGTCTGCCATTAATAAAAGGACGCCTTTCTCCCCCAACTCAGCAAAGCGCATCAAATCAATAGGCGCTCCATCAATAGGCGTATAGTCCACTTTAAAGTCACCGGTGTGAATCACAATTCCGCAAGGTGTGATGATTGCCAGAGCACAAGCATCCGCAATACTGTGGTTCGTGCGAATAATTTCGATACAAAAGTCTCCTTTCATCACCATTTCACCGTGACGAAGCGTTTGAAGCTGTACACCGCCTAATAAACCGCTTTCTTC
>JAZRHX010000068.1:0-4924 GCA_045644985.1 Clostridia bacterium
TTCCCCTGCAAATACAACTTTGCCGCCGGCTTCCATAAATTCCTTCAAAAGGCGGCAAGTAGAACTTCTTAAAGTCTCTGCACCGCTTACCACCACCGTCTTGTAATCCGCAAGACCTACCCGAAGGACGGCGCCATGTTCCGTGTTCTCTACGCGGCTTAAACGGGACATCATTTCTTCGTCGCCGTAATCAAAATCAATCTGCCCGCCGGTTAGCATACGGCACAATTCTTCGTAATGCCGCTCTAAACCTTTACAATGGGGATCGTTGGTATAAATCCAATCGGCCCAGCCGATAAACATCCGTGCCCAAAGAGTTTCTACGGGGTTGATGACCAGCACGTCACAAAGAGGCCGACCCTGGCGCATCACAAAGCCGCAACGGGCAAAATAGGTCTCCACAAAATTGTAGTCCTTGTAATAGGTGGATTGGTGTAAAATGCTGGCAGGATAATCTCGCTTGCATTCGCCTTCCATGGTATACCAGGATAAGTGTGGACACCTTAAATTAATGCCGAACAACGCCTGCCAGTCCCCCATAGCTTTATGCCCTTTGAAATCAAATTCCCAGCTGGTACAGCCGTATAATTCCGAAAGAAGGCGTGTCTTACCCAATTGACGACAGCTGGAAGCAAGCTGCTTTACAATCCAGTGACGGTCATTGCCCTTAAATAGTACGTCTACACCGGGAAGACCCATATATTCATACGTACGCATCAAGGAACCTTGAGGCACCGTCTGACTGGATAAGAAATCTTCATGGAGTACGTGACCCGTGAGTTGCATATTATGTGCCTCACTCCAATCGTTCATAGGACCGATAAAACGCTCTAAGAACAAAGCATTGCCCAGGTCTACGTAATCGTGCTTCACACGAACTAACTCTGCCCCGGCTTTCTTATAGAACAATTCGGGAAGCAACGGAAGAGCATCGTAGCCGTAGCGTTTCTTAAATTCTTCGAAGATATCTTCCGTAAAACGGATGGAACAAGTGCGCAGGTTCCCGTTTCTGCCTAAATCATCCAACAAGTGACCATTATGGGGTTCATCCGTGAAAATGCCTTTGATTGTGGTACCCATGCGTTCTCCGCAATGTTTTTGGTATGCCTTGTGGGTTACTTCAATGAATTTATCCGTAGCTTCACGACTGAGGGTATTTAAGTACGTAGCACCATTATACACACTCTCCGGCGTCGCCAGGATTACACGAAATACCAGTACTTTCCAATCTTCCGGGATATCTGCCGGAATAGGCTCCCCTACTTTCAGTTGTTTATATGTAGAAACTGTTACGCCGTCAATCTTGCCGGCAAATACAGCATAATCTTCTTGGTTGGGTGCGTATTCCTCTTGGGGCGTTTCTATCAGCACCAAAGAGCGAATTCGATATTGGGGATCTCTCGTAGCAATACCCCCTGCACTGCCGGAAGGCCACCGGTCTTCGTCGTAGAGCCATGCTTCCATGTCTTCTGCTACGCCGGCGTCCGTTACCGCATTGATTAAGCGGAACCATTCTTCCCCTAAATACTCTGTTACCAAGCCGGTTCTGGAGTGCATAAAGAACCCACCGAAACCCATTTCTTTCAAAATCTTCATCTGGCGAATCAATTCTTCTTCTTTCAGATCTCCGTTCCAAGACCAGAAAGGCATACCTCGAAATTCTTTCCCCGGGTTCTTAAATTGGTTCAATACTTGTTCTTTCTCCATGAGATAGAACTCCTTTCGAAAATTTTATAAATACAGTACCGGCTCACTTCTCCATATGGGAAATAAGCCGGTTTATTCATTCAATTATGTGCTTATGGATCGCATTACTCGGGCTTAGTCTCAAGCTTCAAGGGGTAATCACCTAAATGCTTAACCTTAAAGCCGTTTGCCTTGTACTCTTCGTAATCAAAAGCATCCAACTCGTCCATAGCCAGTTTGTGGAACTCGTAGAAGTTGTACCACCACTCGTAGCCGCTACCAAGTTCAGCATTGAGGTAGGCTTCTGCAATGTCAATACCCATTTGAGGTGCTACGTAGAAAGCACCCATTGCCAGTACGTTTACGCCGTTACCGGTAATTGCACGAAGCGCTGCGGGAACACTTTCAACAACGCCTGCATGAACGCGAGGACACTTGCTGGCTGCAATGTGGATACCCATACCGGTACCGCAGAACAACAATGCTCTTTCGAATTCGCCCTCAGAAATCATAGAACCTACGCGAAGGCCTACTCTGTGGAACATCAAATCGGTGTCAGTCTCGTCTAAAGAACGAACACCTACGTCCGTAACTTCCCAGCCCTTGGACTTAAGGTGTGCTACAACAGCCTCTTTCAAAGGGAATCCTGCGAAGTCTGCACCAACAAGAATTTGCTTATTCTTTACTGTCTTCATAAAAAATCGCTCCTTTTGTTCTCTCAAATTTCATTTTCTTTATTATCCCAAAAAAGTGCAGGAATTGCAAGGTTTTTTTACAAAAAATTAGAGATTTACGTCATAGATACTTCATATCAAGGCGCACGAAATTCAATTCTTGTTATTACGTCCTCTTCCAGATCGATCCAAAGAGTAATTCCTTCTTCTATTGTATAGATGGCTGCATTGCCTCTTTGAACGTAGTGATCGCCGTAAAGTTCAGTAGCTTGTTCAAAAGTCATCCCAACTTTCAAGCCTTTGTCCGTCTGAACCGTATCCTCCTTCAACACGAGTACGCTGACAAAGCAACGACTTCCGTCCTCCGATGGATAGGTGGTCACTTCAAAGTCAGAATACGTATACATCTTGTCCATGCCAACCCCGTAGCAACTTTGTGCTTCCGCATAAGATGTAGGTTCACCCAATTTATCTGTAATTCCATCTCCATTGTCACCAATAGACAACATGGCGCCGGATGCCGTAATCATGTGAAACTGGGCGTTCGAAGTTGTCTTTCCGCAACCCACAAGCATTCCTGTACACAATATAAAGCAAGCACACAGGGTCAAAATTTTGTTCAAGGCAAATCCTCCTTCAAAAGATTCCTTAAATTACGCTCCGCAATCTCTAAGACCACCACGTCGTATCCTTCTGTCTCTGAAATCACCCGAGTCATACTTTGTCTGGTGAATCGGCAAGCTTCAAAAGCATCTGCCATAAACGGAATCAAGCTGTTTCCGAAAGAATCTCGCACCATCAATAAGCGTCCCGTTTGTTCCGAACTTTGAGTCGTAATTTCCATCTCCATCATTGTCCGAACGGTAGACAAATACTGATATGAAAATACGTGATTATAATACACTTGCTGATCTTTTCTTGTCAACCCGTCCGGGTACAACATATCCGACAAATCCCCCGAGAAATCCCCCCGTATCGTATACGGCAAATGGGTATAAGAAACCGCTTTCCCCAGCAAGTCAAAGATGGTCTCTGCCGCCAAGGCTGCGCCCATATTATTCCAATGGCTGTCCAGTTTATGATAAAGTTGTGCTTCTTGTTTCCCGAAAACTTGTAACAAATCAGGGCAAGCCACCTGACGGGAAGAAAGCCCTGCAATCACCCGCTGTGCATCGCTACCGGATGCTTGCAAATAGTAATTGGGCATAAATTCGGAATAAACCGTATTTTTGTTGGGCGCACAGACAAAAACAAATTGGATGCCCCTATTTTCAAAATAGACAGAAAGCGCCTTCAAGTAATCCAGCACGCCGGTCAGTTCTTCCTCAGTCAGACGATTCTCCCCGGTAAAATGTCCGGTGGTTGCTCCGTAGAACAGCCATCCATCTTCCCCTACAACCACTTGATCCGTCCCTGAAGTATGAAAAACGTGGGTCAAAATTCGATTTCGCAGGCTAATCCAACCGGACCGTTCACGAAAGACTCCCGGCAAGATGCAAACCGTCAGAAATACAACAATAAAAAAAATACTGCCTATACGTTTCTTCATCCCTTCCCTCCTTTCAAAAGCGGAAATAAATAAACGGACTGTACGTAGATGAGGTGACCGTCATAATACATAAAAGCAACAAAATCAGGGAAAGGCTGTAAGAGAGCACCACGCCCATTCGTCTTGCCATCACAGCCCGGCGCACTTTCAGCACAATTCCGGAAGCAAACACACCGCATAAAATAAAAATTGTTACCCGATAGGGCGTACAATAGGAAAGTACATCTGCAAGGCCCGATGGTTGGAAAGAAACATCCGTAAACATGGTCCCGATCATCGTCCAAGCTTTCCGAAAAGTTTCCGCTCGAAACAAGATGAATCCCAGCAAGACCACCAAGAGGGTGTATACCGTCCCCAAAAGTCTACGAAGAAAACCGGGGTTGCCTTTTCCGGGCAGGAAGGCTTCTACACTGACAAAAGTGCCGTGCCACAAACCCCACACCAGAAAATTCAAACCCGCTCCGTGCCAAACACCGGTACAGGCAAAAACCAACATACGGTTCAGCACCGTACGCATTTTACCCCGTCGATTACCGCCCATTGGAATATATAAATATTCCCGAAACCAAGAGGACAGAGAAATATGCCACCTGCGCCAAAATTCTCGCACGGAAGACGCCGTGTAAGGTAAATCAAAGTTTTCCCGAAAGTTAAAGCCAAACATCTTACCCAAACCGATGGCCATATCGCTATACCCGGAGAAATCAAAATAAATTTGGAAGAGATAGCAAATCGCCGCAAGCCATACACCCACACCGGATAAGTCCGTATCTGCTTGTAAATACAGCCCGTCACAGACCACTGCCATAGCGTCTGCCAGCAGCACTTTCTTGGAAAGTCCGAAAATAAATCGACGAATACCTTCCGCAATGTCAAAAGGTGTGCAGTGCCGCAAACGAAGATAAGGAACGATATCTCCGTACTGTACAATCGGGCCGGCAATTAATTGCGGGAAGAAGCTGATATAAAGAAGCACGTCCCAAAACCGAACTTCTGTTCCTCCCTCTTTCTGTTG
>JAZRHX010000069.1:0-2543 GCA_045644985.1 Clostridia bacterium
TATGGATGATCTTTACAACCTTCCTGCACCGGTTCATGAATTTGTAAAAAATGGTTGGAGTGTTGTAGAAAGCTGTGATGTTGGAGCCGGTACATACGTTAATGAAGGGATAACGATGTGTAAAAATGGGATTGTCGCAAAATTTGACGTATTTAATTTTTCTAAGTTTCAAGTCGATGCAAAAGATGCAACTGTTTACCGTATTAACGTTACAAGCTGGGAAAATAGTAATCTTGATTTAACCTTACCAGGGAATATCAAGCTGGGTATGTCAAAAAAAGAAGTAGAAGAACGTGTGCGCTTACATCCCGATATACAGAAAGAAGAAAGTGAACTTAGTTTTTCATTTCATTTGCCTCATACCTACAGCCAGCTGTTGGAAATTTGGTTTAGTAAAGAAGATAACGTTGTGGGCAGTATAACCGTTATTCAGCGTGAATGTTCGTATTATTAAAGTAATTAATTTATTGATATATTATATAAGGAGATGCTAAAAATGAGTTTTTGTAGCAATTGCGGAAAGCAAATTGAAAGCGAGAATCAACGGTTTTGTTCCAACTGTGGAGCAAAGGTAAATGAGACACAGGTCCCCGTGCATGAGCAAACTATGCCTGTGCAGCCCGATCCTGTTCCTCTAAATCCGGTTGTTTCGCGTTCTATGAAGTGGTTTAAATTTCTTATTTATTTTGCACTGTTTCTTGGTGCACTTATCAATTTTGCGTACGGGTTTAATTACATAACCGGCGATGTTTATACAGTGCAGTCTGATGGGCGAGTAACTGCAGAAATGGTATATGACGTCTATGGAACTGGTTTAAAGACTCTGGATGTTATTGCGGGCATTTTAATGATTGCTATTGCTGCTTTTGGTATTTATACAAGAATCAGATTGGCAAAATATAAGAAGAACGCACCGATATGTGTATACATCTTGTATAGTGCCGGTGCAGGTTTCACGCTACTTTATAATATTGCCTTGCTGGCAATCACAGGACTCAATACGCTTACTACCGCCAGTAATATTATTTCTATTATCGTTTCAATCGTATTAGTCGTATTGAACTATGTTTATTTTACCAAAAGAAAAGAATTATTTATTAATTAATTACGTGCGAGAAGACAGACATATTCATCAAAGTGCCAGGAGGGAATTTTCCTCACCCGTTCTACCCCTTCACCTTCTGCCTTATCAACACACATTCCACCACCCGATCGGCAATGAGTTGCCGGTCCCGGGGTGGGTAGTAAGGGAGCAAAGGTTCTAAGGCTTCATGGACATCGTTCTTGCTAAATTCAGGAATCCGCAGCTGCTTCCCGTACAAGTTTTGCGCGGTCTTCATTTGCCGTGTGAAACTCATATTAAAAGGCCTTGCACGTAAGCCTTTTACAAGTTCTTCGGGAACAATGTCCATAGGGGAGAACTGCACGTTTGAAAGGAGACCGGCGCCGTTATCGAAAATTGGGCAATAATCAAAAATACCGTCTTTCTCCAAAACCGCAATGTTATTTAAATGGCGGTCGTCATTCAAAAACAGCGCATCAATTTCAAACAACAACGTTAAATATTGTGGAAACGCTTGAAGTCCTGTGTAATCGGCGGTGGCGGAGGCCAGGTATGCAATGCGTTTTTTGTCGCTGGAAAAGCTCCCTAACTTTTCTTTTAACGAAGTACCCAAATACCGAGACAGCAGATGGTTTAATGTAATAATAGACTGGCCTTCCTGCAGAAAATTCTCGCTGGAACAACCGGCGCGCTCTCTGCCGTGAACGTGCAATCGCTCCATGTTGTAGGATACAAAGGAAAAAGGCGTATCTTGCTGAATATTGCTCTTTCTAAGTAAAATGGAAATCAGCGTTTCGGACAGTGCCTCGTAACCGAATTGATCCAGCTTGTACCATTTATTGGTATCTTTGTCATACCATTTTTCCTGATTGCCTTTGGAGGATGTCTCCGCAATCTTCTCGTTTGAAACCAGTTTGACGGTCATTCAATCACCTCCAGTTGAATCCATTGTTGGTCTTCTGCCATACGACCTTCCGTCTTTCGGATAATTTGTAAAGGATCGTAATCTTCTATGCCAATCGATTCTAAATAGGACCGGATTCCGCTGCGTGCTTTTGGTATGCAACGTTCTTCCAGAAAACATTCGAAGTCAGCCCAAGTGGGAGCGCGGTTATTGCCAAAAGCCATTTTGACAATATTGTCCGTATAATTTTCTACCGAAATCGTTTGATCGGTATAGTCGGCGCAAATCTTTGTACATAAGTCGGTGCTGTCATAGAATTGAAGCAACTCAAGATGATGCCCCAGTGCTTTCTTGCGCATCACAAAATCGCTCAACGATAAAGAGGGAAGTAGGGTAATCTTCTCTCCGTCAAAATACATTTCAATTTGTGCATCTGATAAATTTAGTTTGGAAACCCATTTTGTAGGAAGGGAAATTTTGTAGGTTTTCGCCCCTTTGCCGGCAGTACCGCCGGCTTTTCCGGTAATAATTTTAGAAATTCGTTTCTCCATATACATCACCGAAAATATTTTACGC
>JAZRHX010000070.1:0-2548 GCA_045644985.1 Clostridia bacterium
AGAGGCGACCGTAGACTTGGACAAGTTATTTTGGATGTATGGAAAGACGGTGGACGGTTTGATGCCTGGTCGGATTATATGGATTACGGTCGCTGGATGGCTGCCTTTGAACGCAATGGGTTGGATGCAGGCGAATTTAACCGCCGTGAGCGGAATGTAGATGAATTCCTTCCGTGGGACCACGTAGATGTTGGTGTTACCAAGAAATTTTTGGTTCGCGAATATGAACGGGCATCCAGAGGCGAAATAACGCCTAATTGCCGTAGTCAATGTGCAGGATGCGGTGCTACTGCATATAAGAGGGGGATTTGTGTTGACAAAGTATAGATTGAAGTATTGTAAAGAATCAGGCATGCGCTTTGTTTCCCATTTGGATTTATTGAAGATTTTCTCCAGAGCTGCAAGACGATGCAAATTGCCCTTGTCCTATTCTCAAGGGTTTAATCCGCATCCTGAACTGGTATTTAACAGTCCGCTCCCTTTGGGCGTTACCAGTGAGTCGGAATTTGTGGATATTTCTTTGGATGAGGAACTTTTGCCGGAGCATTGTATGGAACTTTTGGCTTCCACCTTGCCGCAAGGGATTCGTCCTGTGTCTGTACGTAAACTTTCTCCCGGCGAAGCTACGGTGATGAAACACGTTTGCTCTTGTGAATATTGTTTAATGGTTCAAATAGACGGAATTTCTCCTGCATCTTATATAGAAGGCATACGGTCTTTGCTGGAGTCAAATAAGGCTATTTTGGTAATGAAGAAGTCTAAGAGCGGTGTTAAAGAAACGGACATCCGCCCGATGATTTATAATTTCTTTGAAAATGCAATTATACAAGAATCGCGTATTTTCTTCCATTGCACAGTTTCCGCTGGTAACGTGGTTAATTTAAGACCGGAAGTTGCAGTGAATGGATTGACAGAACATATTTTTGGAACACAGTGCCGAGCGCAGATTCTCTCTGTGCATAAGGTGCGGTATTATACGGAAGACGGTGGCAGTCCGGATTGACAGTTCTCTGATTTGTGTGCTATGATGACTAAACGATTTTGAAATGGAAGGGTTTCGCGTGACAGTCGGTATTATTTACAATGAGAATAAAACAGAAAGCATCAAATATGCGGAAGTGTTGCGAGATGCAATTCTTCGTATTAGCAGCGAGCTTACCGGTGTGTCTTGGGTTGTTTTAGATCGGCGGGATGCTTCTGTTGTGCAAATCGCGGAACAGGCCGATATGTTAATCAGCGTGGGCGGTGACGGAACGTTTTTAAAGACTGCATATTATGCCATGCACAACAATATTCCGGTATTCGGTTTTAATTTAGGTACGTTTGGCTTATTGACTGAATTTGATGCAGAGAATCCGGAACAGAGTATTCGTAAATTGGTTTCCGGTCAATATATTGTTGAAGATCGAAGGACTTTACTTGTGGAAATTCGCGATGCTGTTGGGAATATTCTTTACCGTGAATATGCACTGAACGACTGCGTACTTGAGCGAAATGCGCTTTCCGGCGTTGCGTATATTTCTCTTTCTATTAATGGAAACTACGTAGACACCTTTCCTTGTAATGGTATTGTGGTAGCTACACAAACCGGATCCACCGCTTATTCGCTTTCTGCCGGTGGACCTATTGTAGAACCCGGAAATGACGTGAATGTTGTTACACCGGTATGTGCCCACAGTACCGACAGTCGACCGTTGGTAACCCGTGTGGGGAGTACGTTGGAATTTACGCTGTGCCGCCAGCATGAACATATGTTTGTTTCTGTGGATGGCCATCGTAATTATGCGCTTATGGATACGAATATTCTTCGATGCTTACCTTGTGAGAAAGCGCTCAAGATTATTCGCATCGACCCTCCGGATTTTTACGAAGCACTTCGCCGGAAATCTCAAGAAAGAAGAAGGAAATTGGCTAATGAAATATGACAGACATTCTGCAATTTTAAATTTAATTCAACGGGAAGAGATTGAAACGCAAGAGGAACTGGCCTCCAAACTGAGAAACCTTGGCTTTGAAGTTACACAGGCTACTGTTTCCAGAGATATTAAAGAACTTAGACTTGTGAAAGTGGCGGGCAGTACAGGGGGACTTCATTATGCGTCTATTCAATCCGGTGGTCTCAATGTCCCGGAGAAGTTTATGCCGGTATTCTCTCATGCCTTTGTTTCCGCCGATAATGCCAGTCATCTGGTGGTTGTAAAGACGCTTTCGGGCATGGCACAAGCACTGGCCTCTGCCGTTGATTCTATGAAACTTCAAGGTATCCTGGGCTCAGTTGCGGGAGATGATACGGTGCTTATTGTTTGCAAGACGGAGTTACAAGCGGAAGATATTGTTGCGTCCTTACAAAAGATTGCAGGAGGAAGTCGGAGGCCAAGCGGTCTTAGGAAGACAAGTTAAGGTGACAACTCCTTGGCTCACAGAACGACATGGCTACGATCCGACTTATCCTGGGCTCAGTTGCGGGAGATGATACGGTGCTTATGGTTTGCAAGACGGAGTTACAAGCGGAAGATATTGTTGCGTCCTTACAAAAGATTGCAGGAGG
>JAZRHX010000071.1:0-5174 GCA_045644985.1 Clostridia bacterium
GGGCAAACACTTGTGAGAACCGCTCGTCAGCCTCTTTATTCGCGTTAAACATAATGTTGTCGGACTTAAATACGCCGGAAAATACTTTAAACAAAGACAGACGACCTACAAAAGGATCGGCGATCGTCTTAAATACGAAGGCAACAGGGTGACCGTTGGGATCAAAAGGCAGTTCTAACAAATTGCCTTCCTTATCTGTGGCCAACTGAGGACCTGCATCAATGGGACTGGGCATATATTCCAAAATGAAATCCATCAATTTCTTAACGCCCGTATTCTCATTGGCGGCGCCGACTAAAACAGGGGCACAGTTGCAATCCAAGATAGCTTTCTTGAGACCACCGATCATTTCTTCGACCGTGAATTCCTCTCCGCTGAAATACTTAGCCATCAAAACTTCATCGGACTCCGCGACGGCTTCTGCCAAATCGTGGTGTACCTTCTCGGCTTTCTCCCGAATCGCGTCCGGAATCACGTCTTCGATAAACGTACCGTCTGCACCAATTTTGTAACCGATCATCTTAACGGTATCCACCATACCTACCAACGTACGGTCCTGGAAAATAGGCAGTTGCAACGTAACGCAGGAAATACCGAAGGCTTCACGCATAGAAGCATATAACTTACCAAAATCGGAATGCTCTTCATTCAGTTTATTCACAAAGAACATTCTGGGCAGATTCCGTTTGCTCACCATATCCCAGGCCTTCTGAGCACCTACAGAAACCTGATCCCCTGCCACAACGATGACGGCAGAGTCCGCAACACTCAAGCCCTCTAATTGCTCCGCAACAAATCCAAAGTATCCGGGGGTGTCGATAATATTGATCTTCTTGTCCCGCCAGAAACAAGGTGCAATGGCAGTTTGTACCGACACATGACGTTTAATTTCTTCCGCATCGTAGTCCAGCACGGTATTTCCGTCTGCAGTCTGACCCAATCGATCAATAGCTTTAGAAATAAAAAGCATCGACTCACCGATAGACGTCTTTCCGACGCCACTGTGACCCAGGAAAACTACGTTGCGCAAATCCGAACTGTTCATAACAAACAACCTCCGCTCAAAAATATAGAATTAAAATACTGGGTTCATTATAGCCTTTTATTCATAATTTGTCAACAATTTTCACATTTATTCTTTCTAAACATTCTGCCGTGATTTCATAGTGAGTGATGCCGTCTTCATCCTGGGTAATTCGCCAGACAGTGGATAAAATTCGGGCCTCATCCGGAATTTTTTCGTCTAATAGCCTGGCTGCTTGAAGGCGAGCATATTCCACAGCCTCCTCGTCATTCATTGAAACGAGAGTCAATTTTGTTTCTTTCCTACAGATGGTTTGTACACCCATCGGTAAAGAAACACCACCGGGAAGCGCCCAATACGTTAGCGTAGAATTCTGACTGCTATTTTCTCGACTTACGCCTTTATACCAAGGAAGCCAATGTTTACCGGGCAATGGAATTTGAAGTCCAAAGAAAAAAAGACTTTTGTTATATTCTATTTTACCCGTCTCCATCACTTGCTCCGCCTCACAGGTCACCTCTACCCGAGCCGAATACCAAGTCTTGCCTTGAATGTCCGCCCGTGCCGGAACGCCTTCCTCGATGCCGGACACCAAAAGATCGCCTTTATGGATAACGTCTCCCGGAGCGCAACGAGGGATGCCGCTATACACAGTACATTTGACCATTTCAAAATCTTTGTCCGCAATCAGATTACAAGGTGTTTGGGAAGTAATTCCTTCTTGTGAATAGTAAGTTCCCCGCTCAATTTCAACGAAAAAACGCGTTCCTTCCCGGCGAACCTGTACCCAACACAAACCCTTTCGCGCGTGTAAAATGTCCCACGCCACTTGCCTTGTATCCACTGTATCCAGAAACACACCGGGACGTATACCGTTTTGAAGGAGCCACTGGCGGGTAAATGCAATATCTTGATCAGAAGTCTGCATACCGGGAACGACTTCCACAGACCAAGTCAGTTGATTCAAAAAACAGATTACCGCACAAGCTAAGATTCCGGTAGTCACGAGGGTTTTTCGGTGTTTGCTCTTTCTGACATCGTAGATAAGCCCACGTCGACGTAACACACGGGTTTGGCAGCCTGTTTTAGCGCAGATATTCTTGGTTTGGGTGCGATATGCATTTTTCGGGATACATAATGTAAAACTACCATCCCGCTTGCGTTGCAAATCCCAAATCGGAATTCCTCGTCGAATCACAATATTAATCCATTTCTCCGGCTGCTTCCCCCGTACACAGATATGCACGTACCCTTTCAAATAACGAAACAAGCTCATGGCAGCTCCTCGTAATAAATGCGCCGAATCGTTCCCCGCACCGTAATATATTCTTTGGCAATTTGACCCACTTCTAGGCACGCACCTTCTAACACTAAAGTGCCCGCTCGCGTCGCAATGGCAACACGGGTTTCATGGACAGAAATCAATCCTTTATAATTACTGATTTCCGCCTTTCGATCCCCCACCAGTCGTACGGAAGGAAGGGCAAGGACCTGTTCAGTAGGAATTCCTAAAATGTGTTCAATCATGCTCACAACGCCTCCGGATTGCCAAATTCGTAGCCGGCACTTCGGCATTGGGTAATAATGTCTCCTAAGGCATTGGCATTGTCGGGAGAGACCGCATGCAAGAGTAAAATGGCGCCGCAATGAAGGTTCTCCATCACCATTTTACAGGCATATTCTGCTCCTTTTTGTTCCGTAACCACCCAGTCCTTGTATGCAAAACTCCACATCATGCATCGGTATCCTAAATTCGCAGCGGTGCGCAACGTTTCTTCACTAAATTCTCCTTTGGGTGGACGAAGGAAAAACATTTCATATCCAAATTTATCCTGCATTTTCCTGTCTAAGCTAAGAATTTCTTCTTCCGCCTGCTTTGCGGATAGCGCAGGTAAGGAAGGATGATTCTCCGTATGGTTCCCTACCGTATGTCCTTCTTCAATCATACGACGAATCAGCTCCGGATTGGCATCAAAATAATCCCCCGTTATAAAAAACACTGCCTTCACTCGGTGGGCTTTTAACGTATCTAATATCTTTGCGGTATAACCGTTTTCGTAACCTTCATCAAAAGTCAAATAAATGGTGCGCTGCGTAGTATCGCCTACGTACATAGCTTTGTAACGCTCCATCAGCTGTTTGTAGGAACTTGGTATTTCCGGCACGGCGCCGTTACTTCCTCGCTTAAGCCCCCAACAAATCGTACCGGATGATACAGATGCCACCATGCTGTTGTTGCTGATTTCCTGACCATACGGATTCTCCTCCGCGCCTGATCGAATCGCCTGTATCACGGGGAAAGCCATCACCGCAAGAAACAGCAGTACCGGCATGGCCACCACCGTCATGCGGGCCCTCAAGGTAAAAATTCTTCTGTTCATATAGAAACAGCCTCCCCAGTACATGGATTTATTTTCATAAATATGTACCCGAGAGGCAAAAGATACCTACTTTGCTGCAGGTTTATTCTACAAATAAATTATTGTCTTGTTTCCAACCAATCCGTATTGACCATGCTCTCATCGCAAGCGCTGATCGAGATATTCTCTTCCGTACGCCAAATACAATTGACGCCTTTGATCCCATCCAATTTGTGTACTACACCGCTACCTGTCATTTCAATACCGCTCATAAGGTCTTTGGGATCCCCAATGGCATAAATGTCATAGGGTGCCACCAATTGTTGAGCATTTACGGAAATATAACCGCTGTTCACCACACGAATTTCCGACATAGAAACAACCCGAATACCATTAATGGAAATCGCCTGTGCTCCGCTGGCGCGAAGCTCGTTAAACAGTTCCAACAATTGCCCTTGGAGCAGATAAGAGTTAACCCCTTCCGTAGCAATTTGGATGTAAACGCCTCTGCCTCGAACATCCGTAAGACCGGCAAATAACTTCACGTTCTCTAGTTCCGTCTTTAATGATTTCAACAATTCGTCGTGAGAGGACTGTTCAATACGGTTTAATTGTTCCTGCAACGCATCTTTCTCTAGTGTGATAGAATCCAATTCAGAATTTAATTTAATAATGGTCTCACGAAGATCCGCAATTTGATTCATATCCGATTGGCGGGTGTCTTCTGTGGCCAAAATGGTACGATACTGCATTGCCGCTACAATCCCAAGCAAGACACACAAAAGGGTCAATGCAACGGTTCGAATAACAGTATTTCGATTTATTTTTTCTTTCATATTGCCTTCCGCTCCTTTAAGAAAACAATTTCGTAATCAGAGATTTATAATTTCCACTGTATGCGTTAATTGCGATGGAATCGCTTTGCTGAATATCGTAAATCAAATTCTGTGCCACAATCGTACGGAAAATAGAACTTTCTCGATACGCTTTATTCAAAGCGTTTTGATCTCCTATGGCGTAGATATGATAAGGGGGGAATTCCCGATGACCGTTTATGCGGATACTGGGACCCAAACACAGAATTTCCGTAGTGGTCAAAACTCTCTGTCCATTGACGGAAATGGCCTGCGCCCCCGCTTCTTTCAGCACATTGACGGTTTCAATCAAATAAGTGTCATGAATAATAGAGCCTTGTACCAATCCCGAGTCATCCAAACGGATAATAATCCCCGGGCCTTGCACCGCTGTAAGCCCCGCTTTCTTGCGGTACAGATCTAAGTCATCCGTATATTTACGGTATAGATTATAAAACTCAATATCCCCATCTTGGAGACGCTTCAGTTCTTCGTTATATTCCGCAGCAATTCGGTTAATTTCTGCCTTCTCCCCTTGGATTTGTACGGCGAGGGACTCAATCTTCTCACGATATTCTTCAATCTGCGCTTGTTGTTCCTGTTGTCCCCTGGAAACCTCACGGGAACGGGCGCGAATCTGACCTACAATCACCGCAGAAAGCAACGCAAAAAGGAGCAGGAGTACTACCTGCTGTGCATACGTTTTCTTTGCTTTGGGTCTTGTATTCATATCCTCACCTGCCAAATATAACTATACGAAGAAAATTATATCAAATTATTCTTTTTCTGTAAAATATTTTTGCTACGACTGCTCCGGTTGAAATGGAGCAAATATAAAATTACTCAAAAAAGCACCACCATCACCAATATTTTCCAAAAAACACTATTGAAGTCGGAGGCCAAGCGGTCTTAGGAAGACAAGTTAAGGTGACAACT
>JAZRHX010000072.1:0-3126 GCA_045644985.1 Clostridia bacterium
GCTTCCAAATCACTTGCGGATCCGGTCTGGACAAAATAATATCGCCCCAACGCTCTAATTTCATGCCATCACCGGCATCCATAATTTCATAATCCAACCATTGGTCCGCAATTAAATCCATTGTTCGAGTTCCTTCCATTCTCATTTAGAATAATAAAGAAAGCCCAAAAGGAGAAATCCTCTTGGGCTTCTTACGGCTGGTCGGAGTGACCTGACTTGAACAGGCGACCTCTTGCACCCCAAGCAAGCACTCTAGCCAAACTGAGCTACACCCCGAAAGCGCTTTGCGATTATACCACACCTGTATTTTTTTGTAAAGGCATAAAATCATTTTTTTCAAGTTTTTTTTGAAAATCCGCAACAAGTTTAACGATATACTCAATTTCATCCTGTGTATTAAAATGATTGAGGGACAGTCGTACTGTTCCCTCTGAAGATTCAGTGCCCAAAGCGCGGTGAGCTAAAGGTGCACAATGGAAGCCGCTTCGCACACAAACATGATGTTCCGCAAGATATCCTCCCAAAACAGCAGAATCAATTCCTTTTATGTTAATAGATACCACACCGGTAGAGATATACTTTGTGTTTCCATAGATAATAACATCTTTGACTTTTGATAATCCGTCCACAAGACGTTTTCTCAATATAGTCTCTTCATGGTGAATCTTCCTTATCCCTTTCGCTAAAACGTGCCTTATACCTGCACACAAAGCACATACCCCCGGCGTATTGACTGTTCCGGCCTCAAAACACTCCGGCATTTGGTCAGGATGGCGAAATTCAAAAGTATTTGAGCCTGTTCCGCCACACATATATGGCCTTGTGGGAACATGTGGAGCCACATAAATTGCACCTGTTCCCTGTAAACCGAACAACCCTTTATGACCGGTCAAACACAGAACATCCACCGGAATACGTGTCATATCCAAATCCGTATTTCCTGCACTTTGAGCTGCATCTAATATAAATAAAATCCCCCTTTTCCGACATTCTTGGGCGATAGGTTCAATATTATATATCTGACCGGTTACGTTGGATGCGTGCGTCATAATCACAGCACCGGTCATATCACTAATCGAGGAAATAATTCGTTCGGGAGGGATATTTCCATCCATATCCGCCGGTACAATTCGATAATATCCCCTTTTAAAACAAGGTCTTAGGACTGAATTGTGATCCATAGCAGTTGTTAGAATTTCACCGTAACATAAATTCACTGCTAAATTTAAAGAATGGGTAGCATTTAAAGTAAACGCGATGCGAAACGGATCCTCGACATGAAGCAATTCTGCCAAGGCTTCTCTCGTCTCTAAAATCTTTTTCCCGGACCATACTGCCAATTCATGTGAACCTCTGCCCGGATTTCCACATCGTTCCAAAGCTTCCGAAAGTGCACCATGCACTTCCGGAGGCTTTGGATAACTAGTGGCCGCATTATCCATATAAATCAACGGGCATCCCTCCCATACACATCCTTACTTCATTGTATGATGGCAGAAAGAGAATGGCCACGCACCTTTAATTTATTCGGTTACCGTTTCGGCATTGCTCTAAGCTGAAGTTGTTTAAACGAGGTTCTCACAGCAGGAACCGCCAAAATCACCAAGCAAATACACAATTCCGGAAGCAAAAATACAAGATTATATAAAAAGCAGTAAGCAATACCGTTAAAAGAAGTAGCATTATATTGCTGATACCAGAGAATTCCTGCAAGAACGTGAGCAAAGTAGCGCAGCACATAAGCGCAAATTGTTCCCAAGAAAATATTCTTACGGAAAAATCCCGCAACACCCAGGATTGTAAAGGCTATCACATAATCTAATAAAGCTTGAGGCAAATTCATCACATAGCCGGGAGATTGAATCATTTGCAAAAGCGAATAGGTAAATGCAACTGCAAAACTGCTCTTCCAACCATAAATATAGCCAAACAAAATAATAGGCAGAGAACTTGCTAACGTAATAGAGCCGCCTTGTGGCATTTCCCACAGTTTTATAAACGATAGGATAAAAGCAAGCCCCAAACAAAGCGCACCCATTACCAACGTCTTTGTATCGAATAAGCGCTTACTACCCACTTTGACAACAGATGGCTCTTCGATTTGCGCATTTTTTCGTATATTTACCCTGCGCACGGTAAAGAAGACAATCATAGCCACTGCAATAATGCCCAATACCCAACATACAAAGAACAACCAATGTTCTTTAAATGCATCAATAAAGTTGACCGAACCATCTTTAATGAATGTTTCAAAAATCTTACGCATAAAAAAACCTCCGACAAAAATATATGTCCGAGGAATCTGTACTCAAGTCTGACGGGAGATCAGAGAGCCGCTTCCCTACGGTAGGATTACCTACACAGGTTCCAGGGGACCGAACAATCCAATCAAGCGACTGTTTCATCTCAGCAACAAGCGCCCCCAGCGGACCATATTAGTATAATAGTAAAATATGTTTTTGTCAACCCATTAATTTATATCGGCCACACCCCGTACGGTAATTTGATCGACGGAAATTTGCGTTACATCGCAAACAAGTTGTGCAATGGTATTTACGTCCGCTTCATTTAATGACTGTGTTAAGATAATGATATCCACGTCACCATCTAATTCAAGAGAGGCAAATACATCTTGATAACCCATAGATTTGATTTGAACCTCTAAGTCATTCTCATGCATCATAACTTCATTTAACGCAGTCAACATTTCCTCTGCTTCAGCTACGGCATCTTCTTCCGCCGATGTATCGTCAATAACGTTTTGATATTCCTCCGTCAAAACACTTTGGGTATTTAAACGATTTAATCTTTGTTGCGCAAAGTATTCTTCACTGTCTTCAATTTTTGAAACACCAACTAATTCGGGGAGCATGTCGGACTCGCCTTCTAAAGACATATCTTCTCCCGGCTTAACTGCGGTACTACTTCCAGAACGAATATTTTGTACAATTGCCGCCCCAAGCAAAAGCACACAGACAGATAAAGCGAGAATACGCTTGCTTCGCAAAGACATATTTTTCATTTTACTAAGTAAGTCAAATTTCATATTTATATACCTCCTTTTTTCTTATAAAAATATATGAATCCTTTTCCGATCCTATGCAAAACTTAAATGCCTTGTATAAC
>JAZRHX010000073.1:0-5562 GCA_045644985.1 Clostridia bacterium
AAAGAATTATACCCTACAAACCGACGGGCCATAATTTCTGAGCCATCATAGCCAACCCACCGAAACTCTTCCCCGGGAAGTTGCACGAAAGAAGGGAAAGGGCGTCCGAAAATAGTGCTGTCATACCCGGATTTCTTTAGAATCTGAACTTGTCCACGGCTATGGCCGAATGCATCAAAATTTACAGAAGTGGTGGGTCTTACGCCGAATTTATCCTGAAAATAAGTACGGCCGTCCAAAATCTGGCGAACCGCCCCTTCGCCGGAAGGCATGTTGCAATCCGGTTGCAAATGAGTTCCGCCCATAATATGCCACTTGCCTGCTGCTACCAATTCTTGAATTTTCTTAAATAAAGACGGTTCATATTCTTCCACCCATCGATAAAGAATCGCTTCGTTGTGGTTGAAAACAAAATCATCATATTCTTCACAAAAACGAGCAGCTACACGGAAGGTAGATAGCGTTTCCGCTGCGCCTTCTTCCCATTCCCACTGCCACACAGGATCTAAGTGCGCATTGCAAATCAAATGAATCCGTTTACCCATTTCCAGCACATCCTTTCTCTCGTTACAAACAGTATAGTCGCCTGCAGCCTTTTCTGCAAGCGACTATATTGGTACACATATTCACAAAATTGTGCTATCACATTAGCATTTTCCACCATACGAGAACATAAACCTTCCTCCCGGTGCCACATCCCCGTAGCGGTAGAAATCCAAGATATTCCCACTAGCTTCCGCAAAAACCGGCGCGCGTGTGTGCTACTTGCCAGTTGCACGACAACTAAGGAGGCTTCTAAAGCGTTGGAAATTCCTGATTTTATTGTAGAAGTGGAAAGCAGGAGAGACCCTGTCATTTTACAACTAACCGATACGCAGATTATTGATGCATCTCAGCAACGTACCAGCGGACGGCTTTCTTCCGGGCAGAATACATTTGGAAAAAGGAAACTTGTATGCCTTGAAACTGCGTATGTACGTAACATCCTATACATCTACTGCCGGAAAGTCTCCGGTCATTCGGACTTTTACCGGCGTTCTTTATGACTCCCTGCAAATGCAGCGCACTTTTAAGGAACAAGGTGGCGCAAACGGAAAATGGGTGGAAGTGGACATTCTGCCTATGATTCTTGGCACAGCGTTAGAGAAAGACGGCAAGATTGAATCCTTCGTATTCACCTACCGCTATTATACAGCGGATACCACAGCTTCTTGTTATTATGACAGTGTGATTGTGGAGACGAAACTCCAGCTCGCCGAATAACAATCTTCTGCAGCATAATGGTACCCTTGTTTTGGGCAAAACAGGGGTACCATTTTTGTAAAATAGCATATTTGGTATCCTTTTTACCGGACTTGTTAGCCGAAAAAGGGTACCAAAATTAAAATAAACTCAATTTGGTATCCCCTGTACTTAAAGCAAATTGATAATAAGCAGACCGGCAAAAGCGATTAGAATACCAAGAATGGCTTTTCCGGTCAATTTTTCTTTGAACAACACAGAAGCCATCACCGCAGATAAGATCAAAGCACACCCTTGGTTTAAGGGGTAAAGCAGCACGGCGCTTAAATATCCGGAGGCCAGCGTCTTAAAGAAAGAATTGGCAAACAGGCAAATTGCCATAATTAGGATAAAACCGAAAATCTTTTAATCTTGGGCTTATCTAGGGGTTCACCTTTTTTGTATGTCGCGGCAAAGAAAACCATCAAGATCAGCGCGGCGAACAAATAAGTATAGAGATTGAATGCCGCGGCCGAACTATCTGAGATGCACTTGGTAAAAAGCTTTTGGGAAAAATCCGCAATACCACTGGACACCCCGCAAAGAAGCAGGAGGAATAAGGCGGATGGCGACAATTTGGTTTTGATGGCGTTGTTGTAAGAACACATCAGGATGACTGCTACAAAAGAAGCGCAATCCCCAGCCACTGGGTAAGCTTAATGGTTTCACCAAAGAAAATATTGCTGGCAAGCAGCGGAATCAACACCCCCAGCATTAAGGAGATATCCACCATCATGTAAGCACTTTTCTTAACAGAGATCAGCCACGTTACCACAAAAATAGCTGTAAAGACACCGGAAAGTGCAGAGATCCCCAGCATTTTAACACTTGGTACCAGGGTAGATAAATCACCACTTGCGAGTACAATCAGAAATCCAATGATCATACACAAAACCATTCTGATTCCATTTGCAAGGATGGCATCACCAAAGTTATCCGTATGTCCGCTGGTTTTCTTTCCGCAGTACCCTTTCGCGGCCCCTGCCAATAAAGCGACCAATATAAACAAATAGCCCATCGTTCACCCTCACCGTGTTCTCCCTACAGCGCCAGCATTTTACGGCTGGCTTCCATCATTTCTTTCAAATAGCGATCCCATAACGCTTCGTCGGTGGTTTCTCGCATTTGGTGATGGGCTTCCAACACAAAATCACCCTTGTAGTCCATTTCACGCAGCGTTTGCATAAATGCAGGCCAATCATATGTGCCGTATCCGGAATAGGGAATCTGATGTTCATCGTTCCATTCCCCGTGGTTGTCGTGAATGTGCAGCGTCACCAAACGGTGCCCCAACACCTTCATTTCAGAAGGCGGCAGCTGATTGATATGGGCGTGACCGGTATCCCAACAAACACCAACGTTCTCCCCGCCAAGGGCGTCCACTAAATCAGCCAAAGGTTTTGCCCGGTTGGAATTGGCCCAAGGTAAATTCTCCAAAGCAAGACCCACCCCAAACGCTTTACAACGCTCTAAATAAGGGGTAAACCAAATCCGGTTTTGTTCCACATAGTAATCATAATACTCCGGGGTTTGGGTGCCTTGTAAATCCTGGGGGTGCATGGCAATCCAGCCGATGCCTAATTCCGCTGCAATTTCAATGGCGCGGTAACCAATGTGGGTGTCCTGCTTGGCATAGAGCGCCGCCGGCCAGCCAACGCCGTGGGCGTGGGTAAAAATAGCGCCTTTGTCTGCCGCATAAGCCTTCACTTCCCGCACCCAGGGTCGCCACTGATCCGTCATAAGGGGATGCGTCCCCGCAGGTCGATCTAAATCCAGGAGCGTATAGTCTAAGCAAGTAAATCCCGCTTTAACCATACGGTGGATTTTCTCAAAAATATCCATTTCCGGCGGAAAAATACCGGTACAGTTTACAATTCTCATTCCATTTCCTCCTTCTTCCCCACTTTGGGATACAAAAAGTACGCTACCACCAAGGCACAAAGACCGGACACGATTTTGCCCACAATCACCGGCACAATGTAAGAGGAATCAAAGGCCATGGTAAAAGCCATGTGGCTCCCTAACGTAAAAGCCGCCGAAACTGCAAAAGCAGAATTGATCAAGCTACCTTTCTCGTCCATTTTCTCCATAGTACCAAAGGAAGCGGCGTTGGTAACCAAACAAGAAAGCACTCCCAAAGCAGCATCTTCATTGATCCCCACCTTGCGTCCAAGGGCTTTCAAGGGGCGCCCCAATATTTTCGAAAGAAGATGCATCAAGGGAAAAGCACCGGCTAAGAATATACCGGCATTCACACAAATCATAGCGCCTTCTTCCAAGGGTGCCAGACTTCCAATCAACTTCTTGCCGGACAAAAATTCATAGATGCCCAGCATCAAACCGGCAATAACCAAAGTGGTGATTAAGAAACCGAATACTTTGAAGATTTTTACACAGAAATTCGGCGCTTTCAAAAGGCCCAAACTGATCACGCCCGCCAGCACCACAAGCGGCAGTAAATTGAGTAACAACGCTCCAATAGAAAGTCTGCAAATCAAACCCGCTACCAAGCAGCCTACGGGAATGGTGACAATGCCGGCAAGCAACCCATAAATCAGAGATTGCTGCTGTTCTTTCTTCACCATGCCCAAAGCAAAGGGAATGGTAAAAGAGATGGTGCAACCCATCATAGCAGACACTACCAAGGCATTAAACTTGCCTATTGCTGTATTTCGTGCCACTTCTACCGACAAGGGTGCACCGCCCATATCGTTGGCAAACAAAGAGGCGGGCACAATGGAAGGGTCTAAATGGAGCTTCTCTGCCACAAAGTCCAGCGCCGGGCGCACCAATTCCGCAAGCCAAGGGGCAATCACGATCATACCAATCATAGAAAGGGCCATTACACCCAGGAGCATAAAGCCTTTCTCAAACTCTTTGCCAAGACCCAATTTGTTGCCAAGCACGTAATCCAAGGCACCGATAATGGCAAATATAAAAACAACAACCGTCAGTCCGTTCATACAAATTCCTTATACACTAAATCCCGGATTTCCCCGTGGGCACCACCGATACAATTGGGCCAACCAAGCACCTGCATGCCGAAGAAAATCGACAAGTGATTCACAGGATCCATCAAGCAATAACAACCGGCTGCACCGTCCCAGCCAAATTCGCCCAGAGGACTTAAGCCGCCGTTTTCGGCGATTTTTACCCGCACACCCAACCCGTAGCCGTAACCCGGGGCAATCGCAAGGGAATATTCATTATTCATGGCAAAATCGGAAAGTTGCTCCGAGCCCAAGAGTGCCACGGTTTCCGGTTTCAGCAAACGATAGCCGTCTTTAGAAGTACCGCCGCAAGCCAATGTGTCTGCAAATTTAATATAATCTTCTCCGCAGGAAATAAGCCCTGCACCGCCGCTATCGTATCGCTTCGAAGGAATCAACCAGTTGCGCTTATCGTGCAGCACCACTTTTCCGTCCTGATAGAGATACTGGTCCGCGATGCCGGCGTGCACATCCGGGGTTTCACGGAAGGTGGTATGGGTCATGCCCAAAGGCGTCAAGATCATCTCTTGCACGTACCGGGAGAAAGTCTTCCCCGATACGACCTCAACCACACCTGCCAAGATGTCATGGCACAAACTGTATTGGTATCCCGTACCCGGCTCGAAATATAAAGGCTTCTTCGCCAAGGAATTGACAATATCCAAGGTGGAAGCGTCCTCGCCCTTTTCGGCCAGCACCGCCTGGGTGGGGGCTGTATAAAGGTCGTAATCAAAGCCGCCGGTCATGGTGAAAAGATGGCGCACAGTAAGGGGCGTTTCCACCGGCACCAACTGCTCCCCTTCTTTACGCATTAAATTCCGGAATGCGGGCAAATAGTCCGCAACCGGGGCATCAATATCCAAACGGTCTTCTTCGTACAGGCGAAGGGCGGTGGTTACGGTCAAGGGTTTCGTGGTGGAGTACAGGTAAAATAGTTGTTTGTCCTCTACCCCGATTCGATTCTTATAAATCACTTCATGATCCTTGGCGACCACAATATCGCAGCCGGGAACACCGCACTGCTTTACAATATGGTCTTCTAAATATGCGTAAATTTCGTCCTTGCCCATGCTTCTCACCTATTATTAAAGATTATCGATATAGTCACAAGCTGCCAGTGCTGCAATAGCACCGTCTGAAGCGGCAGTAGCCACTTGGCGAATGCGCTTGGATCGGCAATCGCCTGCCGCGAAAATACCGTTTCCCGCAGACAGCATATTGGCCTCCGACACGTCCGCATAACCCCAATTGTTCAAAGGCAGTACGCCTGCGAATGGTTCATTTTGAGGCA
>JAZRHX010000074.1:0-5265 GCA_045644985.1 Clostridia bacterium
AGTTACGCCACGGCAGAGGGTGGCAGTTACAGTGATTGTCTCTTTGTTATAGTAACCGGAACAACTTTTGTCCCGTCACATATGGCGCAGCCCCGGGAGAATGCCTTGGTTTCCTCGATTCGTATTTCGCCAAAAACAAGAACAATCGCCCTCGGTCGCTTTGCCTATTTCCATGCGGAGGTGTTTCCAAAAGAGGCAGCGAATCGGCAAGTAATCTGGAGTAGTGATGATCCGCATATTGCAACGGTGAATTCGGTTACCGGATTTGTTTGCACGAGAAATGTAGGTATGGCGGTTATTCGTGCCACGGCACAGGATGGAAGCGGTGTGGTAGGGAAATGCAAGCTTCGTGTGAAACCACATCCGAGAAAGGAGGGCGCTGATGGATATTGAAGTGATTATCGAAGGTCATGAGCAGAGGATTAAAACATTGGAGCGGGATATGAGTGCCATGAAAGAGGTTCAGGCAGAGATTCGCTCTATGAATGAGACACTGGTGACTCTTGCCAACGAATTAAAACATACCAATGAGCATCTGGCAAGGCACGAACGAAAGATTGACGAGATAGATTCGCTTCCCAAGCAGCGAATGCAGCAGATTATTACGGCTATCATTGCGGCTTTGGCAGGCGGCTTGATTTCAACCGTAATCGGGCTCGTGCTGGCGTAAAGGAAGGTGGAGGTACAATGGATTTTCAACAATATATCAGAACGGAATTATTGGTTTTAATCCCGGTTCTATATACCATTGGATTAGGGCTCAAAAAAAGCAAAGTGGCAGACAAATACATACCCCTGATTCTTGGCACGGTCTCGGTGATTCTGTCCGCTCTGTGGGTATTTGCAACAGAGAACCTTACAAGCGGAAGGGAAATACTGGCGGCATCTTTCATAGCTGTAACCCAGGGCGTGTTGGCTGCAGGAGCAAGCGTATATGTCAGTCAGTTATATATTCAATCAAAGAAGGAGGAATAGAAGAATGTCATTTATAATGCGAACAAGTAAGCCGGGTGCAGGCAATAAATATTATATTCGTAAAGCCAGCGGCGGCTATTCAGATGCCATTCAAGGGTATCCGAAGGACAGTGAATGCGATGTGCTTTCAAACTGTGTGGGATACGCCTATGGCAGATTTAATGAGATTGGGGGTTACGGGTATTGTAAGTACCTTGCACCCACCAATGCGGAGAATTTCATACAGTATAAAGGTTCCTGTGAAGTGGGACAGACGCCTAAATTGGGGGCGTGCATGGTGTGGCGGAAAGGCGCGACTTTGAATGGCTCGGACGGAGCCGGGCATGTGGCAATCGTGGAGAAGGTAATCAGCGAAACGGAAGTTTACACCTCTGAGAGTGGCTACGGTTCCAAAGCTTTTTGGAATCAAACACGGAAGAAAGGTACAGATGGGCGCTGGGGCGCCGGTGCCCAATATACATTTCTTGGCTTTATTTATAATCCGGCGGTTCAGGATGAGGTGCCGGACGGGGGTGCGATTGCGCCTGGGGATATTGTCAAAATCGCGGAGGGCGCCAAGTATTACAACATGGAGAAAGTTGTGCCAGCGTGGGTGCGAAATAAGACATGGATTGTTCGCAGTGTGTGCGGAGAACGTGTGGTGATTGATAAGTCCCAGGACGGCAAGAATGCTATTCGCAGTCCGATTCACGTAAAATATCTCACAGTTGCGACTCGGTCATCTTCTACGCCGTATACTGTGAAAGTTCGTGCTTCTGCATTAAATATTCGAAAAGGTGCAGGCACCAATCACTCTGTTGTGGGATGTATTCGGGATAAAGGGGTTTATACCATTGTTCTGGAACAGGACGGTCCTGGCGCAACTAAATGGGGTAAGCTTAAATCCGGTGCAGGCTGGATTTCCCTTGACTATGTGGAGGTGGTACAATGCAAGTAGTAATTTTGATTATCAATTTGCTTTTTGCCGTGACCATCCTGGCTTGTGTATGCCGAAAAAAGCCCAAAGAGGAAACGATACCTTTGTATTACGACGACGGGACGCCGGCGAAGTTCTTCATTACCGGCGACAAGCATCGCAATTTTGAGCAGGTGAAGCGCTTCTGCCGTGACATGCAAACGCGAAGGAAGGATGTACTCATTATTCTCGGGGATGCGGGCTTCAACTATTACGATGATGACCGGGATGATAAACTTAAACAGGAAATTTCGGCTCTGAATATTACTTTGTTCTGCTTGTACGGCAATAAAGAGAACCGTCCGCAGAATGTGGGCACATATGGACTCCGTAATTTCTGTGGTGGACAAGTTTACTATGAGCCCAGGTATCCTAATATTTTGTTTGCCATCGACGGAGAAATTTACACTTTTGAGGGCAAGAAGTACATGGTTGTTGGCGGCGCCCACAGCGTAGACAAAGTCCGCTGCTTGGAAGAGGGTCTACCTTTCTGGGAAGATGAAATGCCAGATGCTGAGGTTAAAGCAAGGGTGGAAGCAGGACTCTCTGGTGAGAATAATTGCATCTACGGGATGATGACCCATACCTGTCCGATTCGGTATTTGCCTACGGAGATGTTTATGTCCACGCGGCAAAATGCGGTGTTAAAGCGAAAACCTCGGAAGATAAAGTCCAAGAAATTATTTAAGCCAGACATTGACCGCTCTACGGAAGAGTGGTTGGGCAAGCTGGAACAGCAACTGGATTATGAAATTTGGTACTGTGGGCATTATCATATTGATAAGGAAATTGATAAAGTAAATATGATGTGCCATGAAATCAGACCGCTGCATAGGAGTCAGTCTTGAACCGAATGTTTTTTCGGTAGGTGTAAAATGTGTAAAGACTGATACACAGAACCACCCCTGTTCCACATCTTGACAAGCCCCGCCCAAATGCCTATAATCATAAAGCAAACTAAATACAAGCGTTGATGGAGCAAAGTATTTTCCGAAGGTGGCAGTACAGAGAGTCCCGAAGCAAGCTGAGAGCGGGGCGGCAAACACGGAAGAGAAGTTCTCTCCGGAGCTTCGGATTTGAACGGCGGACAGAAGTTCGCATCAGTAGAGTTCGACGGGTCTGACCGATATATCAGTGAGTGTTTATCGACACGAGGTTCGATAAGAAATTGGGTGGTACCGCGGAAGATGATTTTCGTCCCTGTTTTTGGCGCAAGAAGCGCCGGAAGCAGGGTTTTTTGTTACCGCCAAGACATAAGAAGGAGGAAGATTCATGGGAATGAAGGAAATGCTGGAGGACATCCGGTGCAAATTTGAAGAGAAAGTAAGTGAAAGTCAAGAACTTTCCCAGTTGGAAGAACTGCGTGTGGCTTTCTTGGGTAAGAAAGGTGAACTCACCGGCGTATTAAGAGGTATGGGTCAGTTGAGCGCCGAGGAACGCCCCGTTGTCGGTCAGATGGCCAACGAAGTGCGGGCCTTTATGGAAGAAAAATTGGCAGCGCGGAAAGAACAACTTGCCGCAAAAGCCTTAGACGAGAAGCTCTCTAAAGAAGCTTTGGACGTCACCATGCCCGGTAAGACAAGAGCCAAAGGCGCCCTTCACCCTATCAACCAAATCAGCGATGAAATGAAAGACCTGTTCATCGGTATGGGTTATGAAATCGCAGACGGTCCGGAGATTGAATACGATTACTATAACTTTGAAGCCTTGAACTTGCCGGAGGGCCATCCTGCAAGAGATACGCAGGATACATTTTACATTACGGAGAAGATGTTGCTTCGTACCCAAACCTCCAGTGTGCAGATTCACGTAATGGAGAACAAGAAGCCTCCCATCCGGATTATTTGTCCCGGCAAAGTGTACAGAGCAGATAATATGGATGCCACCCACTCGCCTATTTTCCACCAGATTGAAGGATTGGTTGTGGATAAAGGCGTTACTATGGGTGACCTCAAGGGCACCTTGGAAGTTTACGCCCGTCATATGTTCGGACCTGAAACCAAGATTCGTTTGAGACCCCACCATTTCCCCTTTACGGAGCCCAGTGCAGAAGTAGATGTTTCCTGTTGGGCTTGCGGCGGAAAAGGCTGCCGCGTTTGTAAAGGCGAGGGCTGGATTGAAGTGCTGGGTTGCGGTATGGTACACCCGGACGTTTTGAGACGTTGCGGCATCGATCCCAAAGAGTACAGCGGCTTTGCCTTCGGTATCGGCATCGAGCGTACGGCCATGGCACGCTTCGGCGTTACGGACCTTCGTCAGTTCTTCGAGGGCGACGCACGGTTCTTGAATCAGTTCTGATTGAGAGGGAGGAGAAATACGAGATGAAAGCACCGGTAAAATGGTTATTAAGTTATACAGACGTTGTTGCCGACACCAAGGAAGCCATTCATGAACTTGCTTCTGAAATGACTTTGAGCGGCACAAAAGTAGAAAGCGTAGAAGCCCAAGGGGCTGAAATTGAGAAAGTTGTGGTAGGACGCTGCGAATCCGTTCGTCCCCATGAGAATTCCGACCACCTGCAAATCTGTCAGATTGACGTAGGGGGAGAGGGTTTGCTTCAAATTGTAACAGGCGCAGCCAACATTCGCGAAGGCGCCTACATTCCCGTCGCATTGGACGGCGCTAAATTGGTAGGCGGTCATACCATAAAGAACGGTAAACTCCGCGGCGTGGATTCTTTTGGTATGATGTGTTCTTTTGAAGAAATCGGCTTGGATTACAGAGATTATCCCGGCGGTATTGAAGACGGTTTGATGATCATTCAAGATTTAGAAGACTTCAGAGACAAGAGCGAGTGGGAATTGCGCACTTTAATCGGCAAAGACATTATGACCGTACTGGGCGCAGATGAAACCGTGATTGACTTCGAAGTTACTTCTAACCGTGCAGACTGTTTCAGTATCTTAGGTCTTGCCCGTGAGGCGGCTGTTACCATGAAGCACCTTACGAAGAAGGGCGGCACTTTTACTTGTCCTACCCCCGTTGTTAAGGAAGAAGATCCGGCATCCGTTTCCGATTTCCTGAAAGTACGGGTAGAGGCGCCGGATTTGTGTCCTCGGTATATGGCCCGGGTGGTACGCAATGTGAAAATTGCCCCCTCTCCTAAATGGATGCGGGACCGTTTGCAAGCTGCCGGTGTTCGTTCTATTAATAATATTGTAGATATTACAAACTATGTAATGTTGGAATACGGTCAGCCGATGCACGCCTTCGATATTCGCACCATCCATAACGGCGAGATTATTGTTCGTCGTGCACAAGACGGTGAGAAATTGGTAACCTTGGACGAAGTAGAGCGAACTTTGGATTCCAGCATGCTGGTGATTGCGGATCCT
>JAZRHX010000075.1:0-2033 GCA_045644985.1 Clostridia bacterium
TCAGCGGAAGCATCGCTGGCACCGGACTTTCCGCGAGAACCGGTATATTTCGCAATCGCTACGCCACATCCCGCAAACGCGGAATTGCCCTTTTCATAGACTTCCGCATAACAAGGATCATAGGCTGCCGTAACGTCAGCGGACAAGAACTTGGTAGACGACAGTGCCCTTCTCAATGCAACCATTTCATAAGAAGAATTCCAGGCGTGGCAAAGCTCCAGCACAAAATTCTCCAACCAATTGGCACGAGCGCCTGTATTGCCTACGCTACCGATTTCCTCTTTATCAGACAGGTAGCATACTGCCGTCTTCTCCGGAATAGTATCTAAATCCATCAAAGCACGAAGACCGGTATAGCTACACACACGATCATCCTGTCCATAACCACCAATAAGACCACGATCAATACCAACGTCCCCGGCACGAAACGCGGGAACAACTTCAATTTCAGCCCGAAGAAAATCCCCCTCTGTGAGACCGTATTCCCGGTTGAGCAAAGCAAGGAAGGTTTGTTTCAAAGGAATCTTCTCATCACCCTCCCCGTCTCTTTCCGGAACAGAACCAAGCACAACCTGAAGTTGCTCTCCGGAAATCACTTGGGAGGCCGTCTTTCCCAATTGATCTCCCGCAAGATGAGGTAATAAATCAGAAATATAAAAAACCGGATCTCCGTCCTTCTCACCGATGTTAAGCTCCAATTTAGAACCGTCTTTGCGGATCACAACACCGTGAATTGCAAGAGGAACCGCCACCCATTGATACTTCTTAATACCGCCATAGTAATGTGTCTTAGCCATCACAAAACCACTGTCTTCACACAATGGATTCGGTTTAAAATCAAGGCGGGGAGCATCAATATGGGCGCCTACCATATTCATCCCCTTCGTAGGATCACAGGTACCGATAACGGCTGCGAGCAACGCTTTCTCCCGGTTAACCCAGTAAATCTTATCCCCCGGATTCAGGCGCTTTGCGCCGAACAAATAATCATCAAAATTCACAAAGCCACGCTCTGTAAGCATTTGTACCATCACCCGAACAGATTCTCGTTCCGTCTTGGCATCATTTAAGAATTGAATATACTCCTTACAAAAATCCATAGCTTCTGTTCGATCGGATTCAGTCATAGTCTGCCAACCATTCTTCAATTCATAAGCAAATTTCTTATCCGCCATATCTCGGTAACCTCCGAAAGAATTCTCATTTATTCAAAAGTTTCTCCAGTGCGCAAATCTTTATGCAAACGCAAAGTACCTCAATTGCCGTTCCAATCTGCTCAAGTGGCGGGAAAGACGGTGCAATACGAATATTGCGATCTAAAGGATCCACACCACAGGGATATGTAGCACCTGCGGGCGTAAAAGCAACACCGCAAGCCTTCGCCATAGCAACAACCTTGGTTGCACACTGCTCAGGCACATCAATGCTGATGAAATAACCGCCTTCCGGTTTCGTCCACGTCATGATATCCAGGCCTGTCATTTCTCGATCAAACACTTCCAAAACCGCCTCAAACTTAGGTCGAAGGATCTCCGCATGACGACGCATATGGGCCAGCAAACCCTCTCTATCCTTTAGGAAACGAACGTGACGAAGCTGGTTCATCTTATCCGAGCCAATGGTCTGACTGGACATCAATTTTGTAATATACGCAATATTTGCAGGACTGGAAGCAATCGCTGCAATACCCGCACCCGGGAACGTAATCTTAGAAGTAGACGTAATCATAATACCACGATCCGGATAGCCGGCTTCTTTACAAGCTTCAATCAAATTAAGCTGTTCTGCAGGGGCATCCTGTAAGAAATGAATGGTATACGCATCATCCCACATAATACGAAAATCAGGGGCAGCACACTTCATAGACGCCAAGCGGCGAATCTTCTCGTCAGAATAAACGTATCCCGTAGGATTGGAATACTTGGGCACAGACCACATACCCTTAATAGAAGTATCCTTGGAAACCAATTCTTCAATGCGATCCATATCCGGGCCGTCGGGTAAGAGATCCACCGGAATTAACTCAAATCCCA
>JAZRHX010000076.1:0-8106 GCA_045644985.1 Clostridia bacterium
TATGACAAATATTTGGAAAGTGGCTCCTGTTTCCTTGATTACCGCTGTAATGCGGATACCATGGAGGGGCACACCATTATTTATGGTCATACCATGAATGATTTAAGTGTGTTTGGTAAATTAAGAGGATATTTAGAGAAGGACTTCTTTGACACCCATCGGTATATGTACACAGCTTCAGTAGATGGGGTTACTATGTGGCGGATCTATTCTGTTTATATTACTACCACTGATGAATACTATATTGAAACCTATTTTAGCAACGATGCGGAATATTTGGCATTTATTGAGGCTTTGGGCGCTAAATCCAAATTCCCCACGAACACGGTGCTGACGCCGGAAGATGATGTACTTACGTTGTCGACTTGTTACCGCCCCAATGGTGGCGCAAAAGGAAGACTTACGGTACACGCAGTGAAAGTGGGTACAGCGCCGATTCTTTGATTGGAGAAAGATATGAAAGTAGAGAAGAAACAAGACGAATTATTTGATGTAACATCCATCAGCCACCTTTTTATGACAGAGTATCTTCCCACTTTAGATGGCAATACTGTTAAGACCTATTTGTATTTACTTTATTTAACAGAGGTAGGTCGTAAATGTACCAAAGAAGCGTTGGCTGCTATTTTAAACGTGGATATTTCTGTCGTTGAAGCGGCTTTCGTTCAGTTGGGTGCCTGTGGCTTAATTGCCATAGAAGGAAACAGCATTTATCTGGATAATCCGGTGCGGAAGGAAATTGAACGCAATTACAGACCTCGCACGTCGAAACGTCCGGATGAAGATCTTGAAAATGGTGGGGACAAGGCTCGGATTCAAATGATTCGCGCAGTTAGTGATCGCTTCTTCTCCGGACAGATGCCTAATTCTTGGTATAGTGAGATTGATTTATGGATTGCGAAATATGGCTTTTCACCGGAAGTTGTTTTTATGCTGTTCCAACACTGTGCTCAGAATAATGCAGTCACTAAACCTTACATGCGCAAAGTGGCAGAAAGCTGGGGAGGCCGTCACCATATTCGTACGGCTGAACAGTTGGATCAGTATTTTCGCTCTTATGAAGAATTTGACAAAATTCGAAAGGAAATCCGGAAGCGGCTTCATATTCAAGCACCTCTTACGGAGTATCAAAGTGAGTACGTAGAGCGGTGGTTTTATACATATGGATACAATTTGGAGATTATTTGTCTTGCCTTGAAAGAGGGGGCCGGATTAGCGCGGCCGACATTTAATTTGTATGAGAAGATTCTAAAGGACTGGTATGACCGGGAACTTCGCACCGTGCAGGATGTGAAGACCCATCTTGCATTCCGTGGGAAGAAGAATATCAACGATGCAAATCGTGGCGATGTGATCAAAAAGGAGACTATTCCGCAAAAAGGAAATTACAGCCAGCGTAGTTATGCAAAAGGATTTTTCGACGGTTTATATAAGGAGAGTGACGCTGAATGAATCGGGATATTCAAAAGTCGGTAGCAACCGAACTTGCTTTCCGTAGAGCGGAAGCGGGACGCCTTGCAGAGGAGAAACGCAAACAGATATACAAACAAAATCCGGAACTGGCACAAATTGAGGAACTGATGAATGCAGTTCATATAAGAAGAAGTTATCTTCGTCTTCGTCGGGAGATGCCCAAGCAAATTGCTGATCGTATGGGGGAACTGGCACCTGAGTTAGTTCAAGCTACAGAACCTGTACTGGAACGAGCTTTAGAGCGCATGCAAAATCGAAAAACTCAAATTCTTTCCGATTTACATTTAACTGAAGGCGATTTTGCCCCGGTGTACACCTGTGCAAATTGTAAGGATACAGGTGCTTTGCATAACGCACATGGCGAGGAGATTCCTTGCAATTGCTACAAAATATTACTTACGGAAAGTCTTCGGGCAAAAGCAAACTTGCCTGCGAATACAGAAACGTTTCAGGACTTTCGTGCAGAATACTATCCTGAGACACCCAACGCCAAGGAGTACGGTATTTCCCAATCTCCCAAAGCGCATATGATTAAGATGAAAGAGCGGTGTGAGGCTTTTGTGGAACATTTCACCTCTCCGGAACACCCGAATTTGTTGTTTATAGGACGTAGTGGCGTGGGCAAGACTTTTCTAAGTAACTGTATTGCATCGGGTTTGTTGGAGAAGGGTGTTCCTGTTCTATATATGCCGGTTTCCTCGTTGTTTCGTCCTTTCTCTGCGGCTGCTTTTGCGACAGATGAAGAGAAAGAAATGCTTTGGTATTTAAAGAATTTAATTTTAAATGTAGAGTTGCTGATTATTGATGATTTGGGTACGGAGAAACAAACGGCTACACGGTATGAAGAAGTGTTGGAAATATTGAACACGCGGGAAGCCAATGGGAAAACAAGACCGTGCAAGACCATTATTACCACTAATATGTCTCCCGAGAATTTATTTGAGACGTATGGGGAGCGGGTTGCCTCTCGTATTTTGGGTTCGTTTGATATTTTACCTCTTTGCGGAGATGATATTCGGCTCAAAAGAAAAGGGATTTGAGGCAGTTGAGCTTTTGGGTAAAATGTGGCATAATGTATTGGTTATTTAGGGATAGTGTACTGAAGGAGATTATTTATGAGCGATACACGAAGTAGTTTCACGGGCAAGATTGGATTTGTATTGGCAGCTGCCGGTTCGGCAGTAGGTTTGGGTAACATTTGGCGTTTTCCCTACTTGGCTGCAAAATACGGTGGCGGTATTTTCTTGCTTACCTATTTGATTCTGTCTGTATCCTTTGGTTTTGCCTTAATGGTAGGAGAAATTGCACTTGGACGAAAGACCGGTCTTAGCGCAGTGGGTGCATTTAAGAAACTCAACCGCAAATATGCTTTTGTAGGCTATCTGGCGTCGATTGTTCCCATGATTATTTTACCCTATTACTCCGTTATTGGTGGCTGGGTTATTAAGTATTTAGTAGAATTTATTTCAAGCGGTGCCGCTAATGCTGCGCAAACAGGCTATTTTGATGGATTTATTGAGAAAACCGCTGAACCCTTGGTTTGGTTTTGTGTCTTTTTAGGTATTACGGCGTTAATTGTTATGTTGGGCGTAGAGAAAGGCGTGGAGAAAGTAAGTAAATGGTTGATGCCGGTCTTAGTGGCACTTACGTTAGCGATTGCCATTTATGTTGCATGTATGCCTGGCGCAGGGAAAGGTGTTCTTTATTATATTAAACCGGATTTTTCTCACTTCTCTATTACAACGGTGCTTGCGGCCATGGGGCAATTGTTCTACTCCATGTCTTTGGCAATGGGCATTATGATTACTTACGGTTCTTATATGAAGAAAGATGTAAATATAGAGACGTCAGTGCACCAAATAGAAGTCTTTGATACGGGAATTGCTTTCTTGGCAGGTCTTATGGTTATTCCGGCTGTGTTTGCTTTCTCCGGCGGAGATCCTGCGGCGTTGGGCAAAGGTCCTGGGTTAATGTTTGAAACTCTTCCTAAGGTGTTTAATAGTATGACGGGAGGACGATTGATCGGTATTGCGTTTTTCTTGTTAGTATTCTTAGCGGCCCTTACTTCTTCTATTTCTTTGATGGAGACGGTCGTTTCTATCTTCCAAGATAAGTTAAAATGGAAACGCAAGAGAACTTGTTTATTGGTTCTTGTGGGTGCTTTGTTGTTGGGTTCTTTGTCTTCTATGGGTTATGGCTTGTTGGGCAATGTCAAGATTATCGGTATGGCATTCTTGGATTTGTTTGACTTTATGAGCAACAGCGTAATTATGCCTATTGTAGCGTTCCTTACCTGTATCTTTATCGGTTACGTGATTAAACCAAATGCTTTAATTGAAGAAGTGGAACTTTCGGCTAAGTTTAGAGCGAAGAAACTATTTGTTATTATGATTAAGTATATTGCTCCAATCTGTATTTTGTTGATTTTAGTTTCTTCCGTGTTGGAAGGTCTTGGCGTAATTCAAATTTAATTGGACAAAATTTATAATGTATAAAAGGAGCCGTTCCACACTGCTAAATGAGCAAATGTGCGCCGGCTCCTTTTGTGTGAATGTTTTGTTTATTTCTTATCTTTAGATTTAATTCCGGACCACATCAATATAATAATTTGTCCTGGGATGCCTAATGCGAACAAAAGCCAAACGTGGATGCCTGCCATCAGCAAATTCAAATAGAGGGCACCTAAGACGGACCACATTAATAAAGAAACAATCAGGAAATTTCTTCTTCGATTAAACCAAATAGAATTAAAAATCAACCAGACGACCATGGTGGCAGGAATCGCGTAGATAAAGGATAACCAGTGGATGTGCGTAGAAGTGGCAGACTCAAAAATTACAAATAAGAGTGTTGCAATGAGCCAAACTAATAATACGCTCATTCCCGTAATAAAACCGTGATTCCGTACGCTGGGCGTTGTATTTGCACATGTCGGTGGCAATTCTGTTTCGTCATATTGAACCAAAAAGTCATCTACACGAACATGGAATAAGTCTGCCAATTGTTTCAAAACAAGCACGTCCGGAATGGATTCCGCACGCTCCCATTTAGACACCGCTTTATCTGTATAACTCAATTTCTCTGCCAATTCCGCTTGCGTCATATTGGCATTTCGACGAAGTCGGATGATATTCTGTGCAATAATAAATTTCATGTCCTCCACGGATGCTCACCTCACGCTTCTATTATTCCATATTTTTTGGCGCTTTGCAACCCCTTTATTTGCACCGTTTTCTACCGAGAGTAGAGTGAATCTGGGGAGCTCTACAAACCCAGAACAGATTGTTTACCGCAAAAACAGCACATTCTCTTGCCTGTATTTGTCCCTGTGACTATAATACGGAATGTATAAAGGAGGAGTATGAATATGAGTGAGTACGTAATTTGCACAGATTCTGCCTGTGATATGTGTGCGGATATTTTACAAGCGTGGGAAGTCTCTTCCGCTAGTTTAAGATTTCGCTTTGACGGGGAAGAGAAGGAATACAGTAATAATGAACTTCCAGCAAAAACATTCTACGACAAGATGCGTCAGGGTGGTGTTGCAAAGACGTCCGCGGTGAATGTCAGTGATTTTAAAGCTTTGTTTGAGTCATTTCTACAGAAAGAAGAAGATATACTTTACTTAGGATTCTCCTCGGGCATCAGCACCACTTATAATTCAGCACGTTTGGCTGCGGAGGAATTGAAGACATTGTATCCGGAACGCAAGATTATTACAGTTGATACTCGGGCTGCTTCTGCAGGCTTTGGACTTTTAATTTATTTGGCTGTGGAGAAGAAGCGTGCCGGCGGTACGATGGAGGAAGTGGCTGCTTATATTGAAACGATGCATCCAAAACTTTGTCATTGGTTTACGGTAGATGATCTCCAATATTTAAAGAGAGGTGGTCGTGTTAGCCCTACTTCTGCGTTTATCGGTGGCGTTTTGGGGATTAAACCGGTCATGCATGTAGACAATGCAGGCAAATTAATCCCTGTATCCAAGGTGAGGGGACGCAAAGCCGCGCTTCAAGCTATGGCGGACCAGTATGGTAAGTTGGTAGATCCCACCGTATCTGCGCCGATTTATATCTCTCACGGTGACTGTATGGAAGATGTGGAGTTTTTAAAGAAGTTGCTGAAAGAACAACATGGTGCGGAGGTTGCAGTGGTTTCGGATGTAGGACCTGTTATCGGTGCACACTCCGGTCCCGGAACGTTAGCCTTGTTCTTTGTGGGTACCGAGAAATAAGCTTTAATCTTTAATAAGGAAGAGGAACTTATATAATCTATGAGTAAAGATACGAAGAAAAAGAAACAAGATTCATTCCGTTTTCTGGACGGGTGGCTGTTTGCCCGTATGCTTAAAGGTGGCGCTGCACGGTTAAGTGATAAAGCGGATACAGTGAATAATTTGAATGTTTTTCCGGTCCCGGACGGTGACACGGGAGACAATATGCGTATGACTATTGAAGGGGGCGTGGCTGCCCTTGAAGGAATGGATTCCGGAAATCTAGGAGAGGTTTCCCAGGCTTTATCTAAAGGTATGTTGTTAGGGGCACGGGGTAACTCCGGTGTTATTTTGTCCCAGTTCTTTGCAGGGGTGGGTCGTGGGCTAGCTACTTGCGAGAAAGCCGATGCACAAACTATGGGGCAAGCGCTTACAGAAGGTGTTAAGCAGGCTTATGCATCCGTCCTTACGCCTATGGAAGGGACCATTTTGACGGTTGCACGAGAAGCAGTGGATTATGCAGTTTCCCGAATTACCCCGAAGAGCACCATTCGTACCCTTTTTGCGGATTTGGTGAAAGAAATGAAAGCATCTTTGGAGCGTACGCCGGATTTACTTGCGGCGCTGAAAGAAGCCGGTGTTATTGATAGCGGCGGAGCCGGGCTTTTGTATATTATGGAAGGATTTAATAAAATTCTTCAAGGGGAAGAAGTGAAGTCCGGTAGGCGTCAAAATGCAGGAGACAAGATGAAATCCGCCCCGGTTTCGGGTACGTTTGGTCCTGACAGTGTTATGGAGTACGGTTATTGTACGGAACTTTTGGTGCAACTTCAAAATAGTAAGGTAGATATTGAGCTTTTTGATATGACACCGGTTACCGCGTTTTTGCAGGACGTGGGTGATTCGATTGTAGCTTTTAAATCCGACAGTATTGTAAAGATTCACGTGCATACCATGACTCCTGAGAAAGTATTGGCTTTTTGTCGCACGATGGGAGAATTTTTGAATGTAAAAATTGAGAATATGTCGGTGCAGCACAATGAAACTTTTGAAACGAAAGGCAAAACAGCTGAAGTTGCACAACCGAAGAAGCCTATGAAGAAATACGGTGCAATCGCAGTTGCGAATGGCGCCGGTATTGAGCAAATATTTAAAGATTTGGGCGTAGACGTGATTGTGCACGGGGGGCAAACCAAGAATCCGTCGATTCAGGACTTTTTGGATGCGTTTGAACAAGTTTCTGCGGAACACATTTTCGTATTCCCAAACAACGGAAATATTCTGTTGGCTGCCCAGCAAGCGGCAGAGATTTATCAAGAAGACCATTTTAACCCTGTAGCGGTGTATATAATTGGCAGCAAAGACTTAGGAAGTGGATACGTAGCGCTGGCATCTATGGATATTTCTGTAGAAGATCCTATGGTTTTGAAAGGTCAACTGGAACATGCGATGGAACACGTGGCAACCGGCTGTATTTCTCCCGCGGTTCGGGACGCGCAGTTGAATGGTGTGGAAATTCACAATGGTGATTTTATTGGCTTTGTGGGGAAAGAAATGTTGGTTTCAGAATCTTGCGAAGCGGATGCGGCTTGCGGTTTGTTGAAACATATGTTAACGGGTGAACCGCGCTACGTAGTGACTGCTTTCACCGGGCGAGGTGTGGATGCAGAGAAGATTCAACTGGTAGAGCAGTATATGCAAACTAATTATCCGGACGTGGAGTTGTACCTTACAGACGGAGGACAGGAAGTTTATCCTTTTATTTTCATTGCGGAGTGATACTATGCGCTTATCTACAGAAACAGATTCTTTTGCGGGAACGTTAGGGGATATCCCTGCTATACAAATGCTTGCTCTGGCAGGATTTGATGCCTATGATTTATCCTTGTTTAAGATGAGTTATGATGCCCAATATCCTTTTTGTCAAGAAGGGTATAAGGAGTATGCAAAATCGATTCGTGCTGCCGCGGATGCTGCAGGAATTATGTGTAACCAAGCCCATGCCCCTTTTCCTTCCAGTGTAGGAGACCCTATTAAAGACCGGGAAATTTATGAAAAAATTATCCGGGCCATGGAGGTTGCTGCGCTGATTGGTGCTAAGATTATTGTGGTACACCCACTTCAGCATCTAACGTATGCAGAAGCGGGAAATCCGGAGAAACTGGAAGGACTAAATGTTGCGTTCTATCGCAGTTTAATTCCTTATTGTGAGAAATTCAATATACAGGTAGCAGTAGAGAATATGTGGCAGTGGGATGATACACGCAAATGTATTGTGGACAGTACCTGTTCAAGACCTGAAGAGTTTTGTCGGTATGTAGATCGGATTCATAGTCCTTGGATTGTAGCTTGCTTGGATATCGGGCATGTACCCTTGGTAAAGTCGGAGGCCAAGCGGTCTTAGGAAGACAAGTTAAGGT